>URSW01000084.1 GCA_900550625.1 uncultured Eubacteriales bacterium | reverse complement strand
GACATGATCCGCTTCGGTGTCGCCGACGGCATCGTCAGTGAGGATTTCGACAACTTCCCGTTCATGTGCAAAAGGATATCTCTTCTTCTCTCAAGCGAGATCGAGCGTCTTTCGGCAAAGACGGCGGAGGAGCTCCGATGCGAACGGTACGACAGATTCCGCAAGATCGGCGTTTTCTGCGAAAACTGATTTCTCCTTACTTTGCGCGCTCACACCGAAATCGGTGCGGGCGCGCATTTTTTTCGTCCTTTTTGCAGATAATAACAAACAGCTCCCGCAGACGCGGAGAGAAAAACGCAAAAAGGAAGTGCCAAAATGTCAAGATTTACTTTGCCGAGAGACATATACCACGGTCCCGGTTCCCTTTCGGAGATCGCAAAGCTCAAAGGAAAAAAAGCATTCGTCGTCACAGGGGGCGGATCGATGAAGCGCTTCGGATTCCTCGGAAAAACGCTCGAATTCCTGCGTGAAGCAGGAATGGAGACTCACGTTTTCGAAGGGGTCGAGCCCGACCCGTCGGTGGAGACCGTACGCCGCGGAGCCGAGGAAATGAAGATATTCTGCCCCGATTGGATTGTGGCGATCGGCGGCGGCTCCCCGATCGACGCGGCAAAGGCGATGTGGGCATTTTATGAGCATCCCGACATTTCATTTGAATCGCTCTGCACTCCGTTCAGCTTTCCCGAGCTCAGGCAAAAGGCTCATTTCTGTGCGATCCCGTCAACGTCGGGAAGTGCAACAGAGGTCACCGCGTTTTCCGTGATAACCGATTATGAAAAGGGTATCAAATACCCGCTTGCCGATTTCAACATCACGCCCGATGTCGCCGTCGTCGATCCCGATATCGCGCAAACCATGCCGCCAAAGCTTGCCGCTCACACGGGAATGGACGCATTCACCCACGCGGTCGAGGCATATGTTTCGACCCTTCACTCGGAATTCACCGATCCGCTCGCGCTCCGTGCGATATCACTCGTTTCGGAGTATCTCATCGATTCCTTCGGAGGAGAGCGCACCGCACGCGAAAAGATGCATTACGCGCAGTGTCTCGCCGGAATGGCGTTTTCAAACGCGCTGCTCGGAATAACTCATTCCATGGCGCACAAGACCGGAGCCGCCTTCTCCGGCGGACACATCGTCCACGGATGCGCGAACGCGATGTATCTGCCGAAGGTAATCCGCTTCAACTCCAGAACCCCCGAAGCAAAGAAGCGGTATGCGGATATCGCGCGCAGCCTCGGACTCGCCGGAAGCCATGAAGAAGAGCTCGTTTCATCGCTCATCGGACGCATTGAGGAGATGAACTCACAGCTTTCGATCCCATCATGCATAAAGGATTACGAAGGCGGGATCATCTCGGAGGAGGAATTTGAAGAAAAGCTTCCGTCTGTCGCGCGTCTTGCGGTCGAGGATGCCTGCACGCTCTCAAATCCGCGAAAGATCAATGCAGGCGAGATGGAGGAGCTGCTTCGCTGCTGCTACTACGGCACCGAGGTCGATTTCTGAGTCCGACGGACACGCGCGGGGCGAATATTCGCATACGGGCATATGTAACAAATATTTCGGTTTCGAGCGGCATATTTCGCTTAAATATGCCGCTCGTCGCTATTTTTTAGCTGGGCATTTAAAGTAAATAAATTTATTTAAAAATATTTTTGAAAAACTATTTACAATTATACAATGGTGTGTTAGACTGATATCGGAAAATAAAACCTCGAAAGGAGGAGATACCGTTGGTTTGCTGAGCCTGCCGAAAGCTGCCGCAAGGTAAATCCGTTCGGACCCGGATAAAAGGACCGCGCATCCGCCGTCTTTATCCGCAGGGCGGAGCGCGTTAACTTTCTGTCCGGTTTTCCGAAATCAGAACACTTCGGAACGAAAAAAAGGAAGGACAGAAAAATGACAAAAAAGTTTTTTGCGGTTTTTATTCTCATATGCATACTCGTAACGACAGTTTCCGTCACGGCAAATGCCGACGCACCTTACCGTGAGCCCGGCTACATCAATCACTATTCGGCATACTATATAAGAAATGCCAAAAGCGGGCTCTATCTTGACCTTCAGGCAAGCGGAACGACGAACGGAACCCATTTTCAGCAATACACGTTCGGAGATCCGTCAGAGGTATTTACTCTTATCTCGGTAAGCACAGATGTATATGCCGTAAAGAGCACCTTCTACAATGCAGAAGGAAGAAGCATGGTAATGGACGGACGTTCAAACTGCGTTGCCGGCGCACAGGTAATACTCTACAATTATTTAAGCGGAGCAACGGAGCAGGCGTGGAGATTCACAAAAAACAGCGACGGAACATACTCGCTTTCTCCTCAGAAAAACCCTTCCCTTTGCCTCGCAATTGAAGGCGGCTCGACTGCAAGCCATGCCAAAGCCAAGCTTGCCGCGAAAAACACGAGTGACCTGAGCCAGCGTTGGTATTTTGAGTATGTGCCCGATGCCACCGGTGTGACAAGCACTGGAATGGAATACTTCTTCATAAGGAACAAGCACAGCGGACTTTATCTTGATCTTCAAAGAAGCTCCACCGAAAGCGGAACCCATTTTCAGCAGTATCAATTCGGACAGAACGGATGCCCGTCCGAAAAGTTCACGATATCCGACCGCAACGGATACGGGCTTATTGAAACGTCTCTCAAATCACGCATGGTCATGGACGGAAGGTCGAACTGTGTCGCAGGAGCGCAGGTGATCCTCTATCCGCGTGTAAGCGAAGCGCCCGAACAGGATTGGTATTTCAGGCGCAATGACGACGGTACATACTGCATTTCACCGAAAAAGAATGTATACCTGAATCTCGCAGTTGAGGGTTCTTCAACATCAAACAATGCAAAGGTCAAGCTTGAAGCACGCGCTTCTTCCGACAATCAGAAGTGGTATCTCGAGCCCGTGAGTGCCGCGGATTTTCAGCCTAAGTATATGTTCCCGGATCCGGAGAACGGAATAACGCCTTACAGAAACATATCTTCAGGCTATAAAACATCCGAAAGACCGACCCATTACGAATTAGACATTATCGGAAAAAACGCCGATATCTCCTACCAAAAGATTTACTCTCCCACTTCGGGAACAGTTGTTTTCAGCAACTATACCGGCGAAGCGGGATATTACGTCATAATAGAATCCGATATGTGCTGGCGCGGAACGGGTAAAAAGATCAAATACACTTTCGGGCATCTTGCTTGGAAATCCGAATTAAAAGTCGGACAGCGTATTCTTCCGTGGGACTTTATAGGTTATGTCGGGGATACGGGGGATCCCGATCCCGTATACGGACCTCCCGGATTTCACCTTCATACTGCTATATTCCATGTTAAGAATAATGCCCGGCTCTGGCCCGATGGCGACAATTGCCATAATCCTCAGTTTTTCCATTCCAACACCGATTTTGTAGGTGACCTGTCTTCAACGTCTCCGTAACACTGCCCCCCAAAATATAACAAAATATAAAGGAGAACTCACATGAAAAAGATTGCTGTTGTGATTTTTGCGGCGCTTCTTACAGCCTCCGTTTTCGCGGGATGCGATAAAAAAGACACGCCTCCCAAGGAGACCCGGAGTGCAGTACATACCGACGCTGCGCCTTCTGAAGTAACGACCGAAGCCCCTGCCGTAACGACCGAAGCTCCGACCGCGAACATAGGAATCGGAGGTTCGCGCCCTAACTACTTCACCAAAGAATATCATTTCGTCTACACCAGTATTCCCGGAGAGCTGATAGATCAGGTCGGCGATGACAATTTTCAGAAATGGCTTGAAGAGGATCTTAACTACAATCCGGGTGCTGTAGGCAAAATCGACTCGAAGCCTCTTTATATATACGATTTCATAAAGCACTTCAACATTTCCAAAGAAGATTTCATCGCCGCAGACAAAGTCGCAGGCGGCAAATACCGCCAATTCACCGACGGAATGATCGATGCGCTTTATTCCGACGATCAGAGCGAGATCAACAGATACTTCGTCAGCCCCTTCTCTTTCCTTGTCGGCAACACGATCTATACTCCCGAATGGATCTGCAATCACAGCCATGAGGAAGTAAACGCCGTCGGAATATTCGATCAGGCAATTGCAGACAAGATGGGTATGTGGAAAGCGGACTTTACCGCCGAGCAGTTCGAACAGTTAAAGGAATTCTGCGAATCCAACTCAATCAGCTACACTCTCGATGTCGATGAAAATACCCTCGGCGATCCCGTTGATCCGAACACCTCGAGAATAACGCCGCCTGCAACCGGAACCGATACCGCACCTTCCGAAAATACCGAATCATAAGCTCGCAAGATAAAAAATCCCGTGCCGTGCACGGGATTTTTCTTTTGAGATATCATATTATAATTTCGTCAAGGCTGCGCTTCGGCACGAAATGAACATTCGCGCTGTTGCGGAAATACTTCGTGTTTCCGTCCTGCGCCTCGCAGAGAATTACGGTCTCCGCCTTTTTGCCGAGCGCGATCAGCAGGCGAGGAAGCACGTTCTCCGAAAGATCGAGAAGCGACGCGCACTTTTCGGGGGAAAACGATCCTATCATGCACGCGCCGTATCCGGCTTCCGCAGCGGCAAGCGTCACGGACTGCGCGGCGATCCCGACATCCATTGCGGAGAAATCGTTCATGCTTTCGCTTACGTTCTTATCATGGCATATCACGATAAACGCAGTCGGATGACCTCCGTCGGGCGGAAGCTTTCTGTCGGTGATATCCCCCGCCCAGCGGGTAAGCGCGAGCAGCGCTTCCGTATCGTCCTTTTCAAGCACGAGACGGAATTTAAGAGTCTGCGCGTTTCGCGCTGACGCGCTCAGCCTTGCGCAGTCAACGAACGATGCGAGAGTCTCACGGTCAAAACGCACGCTTTCGTCAAAGGTGCGGATACTGCGGTTCTCTATGATAAGCTCTTTCAGGTCAATCGGCATCATTTTACATCGATTATCGACTCATCCCAGATATCGGGAGCGCGGTATCCGAGGAAGTTGACCGCGGTCGCCGCGACATCGGAAAGTCCGAATGCACCTTTCTTTACGGTATAATTCTTATCAGTGGAGTTATCGTAGATCACGAACGGAACGGGGTTGAGCGTATGGCTCGTCTTTGCCTTGAAGCCGTGCTCGCCCTTCTTCGGCTCGCCGGTCTTCTTATCGATCTCGTACATCTCGTCGGCGTTGCCGTGATCTGCGGTTATGAGCGCAACTCCGCCGAGCTTATCGATAACGGTGAGGATGCGTGCAAGCTGCAGGTCAAGCGCTTCCATCGAGCAGCGCGTCGCAAGATAGTTTCCGGTGTGTCCAACCATGTCGCCGTTCGGGAAGTTGACCCGCAGGCACTTGTATTTTCCGCTTTCGAGAGCCTCGATGAGCGCGTCGGTGATCTCGGCGCACTTCATCCACGGGCGCTGCTCAAAGGGAACAACATCCGACGGGATCTCGACATATGTCTCAAGCTCCTCGGAGAATTTGCCCGAGCGGTTTCCGTTCCAGAAGTATGTCACATGACCGTACTTCTGTGTTTCGGAGATCGCATACTGAGTTACCCCGGTATCGCAGAGGTATTCGCCCATCGTTCCGGTGATCTCAGGCGGAGCGACAAGGTATCTCGACGGAATATGGAGGTCGCCGTCGTACTCGAGCATTCCCGCATATACGACCTTCGGTGTGCGGATGCGGTCGAATTTGTCGAAGTCGTCTCCCGCCTCGAAAGCCTTCGATATCTCGATCGAGCGGTCTCCGCGGAAGTTGAAGAAGACCACGGCGTCACCGTCGTTGATCGTTCCGACGGGCTTGCCGTCCTCGGCGATAACGAACGGATCGAGATCCTGATCGATCGCGCCCGTTTCCTCGCGGTAGGTCTTTACAGCCTCTTCGGCGGAAGCAAACATTCTTCCCTCGCCGAGCACATGGGTCTTCCATCCGAGCTCAACCATATGCCAATTTGCTTCGTAACGATCCATTGTGATCTTCATGCGTCCGCCGCCCGACGCGATCTTTACGTCGAAATCATCAGAGCGGAGCGAATCGAGATAAGCTTCAAAGGGAATGACATAATCGAGTGCGGAGGTCTCTCCGACATCACGACCGTCGAGAAGTATATGAATGCGGACACGGCTCACGCCCTCCTTCTTGGCTTCGTCGATCATAGCCTTGAGATGATCAATGTGGGAATGCACGTTGCCGTCGGAGAAAAGTCCGAGAAAATGAAGCGTGCCGCCGTTTTTCGCCGCGGAAACAATCTCCTTCCACGCATCGGAGGTGAACATTTTTCCCGATTCGATCGACTGCGAGACAAGCTTTGCGCCCTGCGCGAACACCTGACCCGAGCCGAGCGCGTTATGTCCGACCTCGGAATTTCCCATATCGTCATCGGACGGAAGTCCGACCGCGGTGCCGTGAGCCTTGAGCTGTACAGTCGGGTACTCGGACATCAGCATATCGAGCGTAGGCGTATATGCCTCCGCAACGGCGTTGCCCTCTCTCTTCGGAGCAAGCCCGACACCGTCCATGACTATCGTAAGAACAGGACCTGCGGTCCCTTTGAATTCGCTGAGTTTTTCAAGCTTCATATATTTATATCTCCTTTGTATTATTTTCTCATTTATCGGACTTTTTATCCGCAGTGAAGGAGCGTACCGTCTCCGCGGCGAATGTCCCGAGCTGCGCGAACGCCTGCCCCGCGCCGAGCGCGTACACATAGTTGTGCACCGAAGAATCCCCCGAGGCGCACATGGATGCGAAAAGCGCCGTAAACATAAGGCACGCCACCGGATACAGAAGAGCGATCACCCTTCTTACGGTGCGCATTTTATGCCCGATCAGCGCCGCCGAGCAAAGAAGGATCAGCACAAGCGACGACAGCGGCACCGTCATTGCGAAGTACGACGAAAACGCATCCGATGCCCAGACGGACGATGCGTCGGGAGAACGGCGGAACATGACGCAGGATGCGATGCACACCGCGATCCCCGCGGCGCCTGCGGCAAGTGAAACGAAAAATCCCGTGCGCAAAAGATACTTTCCGAAGAATGCGGAGCGCACGAAAAGCGCTGCGCCGAGTGCGGCGCACGCGAAGCCGATCACATAAAACATCACGCACCTCCAATCAGTTTATTTTATCACACATACCGCGTCAAGTCAATAATCAAGCCCCGATTTCCACCGGGGATATGTCGGTTTGTCAATGATATGTTACACCGTGCTTCAAAAAATTATCGAGAGTA
>URSW01000083.1 GCA_900550625.1 uncultured Eubacteriales bacterium | reverse complement strand
TACTACACATATGCTGCGCTCGGCGACAGCCTCGGCTACACGCCGAACTCCGTTGAGCATTACAAACGCACGGAGGCGTCCGACTCCTTCTTCGGCACGACCTACTCAAAATCCGGAATGAAGTGGATCTCCCCCGACACTGTAGAATACTTCCGATGGGACGGGGACGACAAACTCACCGTCACGGTCGCCGAAACGGGAGAGGTGAGAGACGGACTTTACTTTGAAGAACACCTTTCCTCGAAGGACAAATACGCATCGTTCGCGGGAGGAAACTTTGCCCGCATCGATATCGCCCGTCCCGGCGAGGTGCGCGAAAAGCTCCTTATCGTCAAGGACAGCTTCGCGCACGCACTCGTGCCGTTTCTCGCGGAGCATTTCGACATCACGATGATCGACACAAGATACTACAAACGACCCGTTATAAAGCTTGCGGAGGACGAGGGCTTCTCCCGCGTGCTCGTGCTGTGCAATCTCGACACGCTCTCGTCGGCAAAGCCGTTTGAGATACTGCGCATGGGTCTGAAATAACCTTTCTCAGCCCGAGGCGGAAAACGCATCGGGCTGTTCTTTCTTTCACGAAAAAGCGTGTGTTTTTACCTCTTGGCACGAAAATCCGACCTGTCGGCAAAAACCTCTTTACAAAAGAAATTCTTTCGGTTATACTTGAATTGTAAGATAAAGCAAGACAGCATTTTATAAGACGGCTCCGGCTGATACTGCGGCTCCGTCCCGAAACGGTGGGGAGTAAGATGAAACTTCGTATCGAGATCATGGATGAAAAAGAAATCAGCGAAGGCGCCGAAGAAGAGCTTGTACTGCGCTGCCGTTTCCCCGACGAGAGGATAATGCAGCTTCAGCGCTCGCTTGCCGCGATGATCGGTGCGGGCGGTGAGATCTGTCTGCACCTCGAGGACGAGGAATTCTTCGTTCCGTACGGCGAGACCCTCTTCTTCGAAACGGACGGTGCGCGCACCGCGGCGCATACGGCGAAGGCGATGTACTACACCGAGCTTCGTCTGTGCGAGCTTGCGGACATCCTCCCCTACAGCTTCATCCGAGTTTCGAAGTCGTGCATCGTCAATTCCGCCGCAGTAAGCTCGATCACGCGGAACGTAACGGGATCAAGCGAGATCCGCTTTCGCGGCGGCAAAAAAACATATGTCTCAAGAAAATTCTACAAGGATCTGATCGAAAGGATCAGGGAAACGAGGTTACGGTAATGAAAAAATTTGCAGACTGCGAGGTTAAAGTAATGAAAAAATTTGCAGGTTCAAGCATCTTCTGGGGCGTGGTGCTCATATGCACAGCCGTGCTCCTGATATTCAATTCACTCGGCATCAGCGTCGGATATCTCGACGGCGGCGGACTTCCCGTAGTGCGCATCGTGCTCGGCGTGCTATGTGCGGCATGGCTCATAACGGAGATCGTCAAGCTCCGCTTTGCAAGGATATTCTTCCCGCTCGCGTTCATCCTCCTGCTCTTTGAAGGAGAGCTCGCGTCAATGCTCCATGTGCCCGGCAAGGACATATATTCCTCATGGACGATCCTTCTCTGCGCCGCACTGCTGACCGCCGGGGTCTCTCTTCTCACGCACGGCAGAAACCGTCACTTCAAAATCGGCAAGGACGACGGCACGCTGAATGTCGAGTTCTCCGACAAAACAGAGGAGCGGGACAACGAAACGGCAGAGCACGACGACGGCGGCGATATCACCTGCCATCTCTCAAGCGTGACAAAATACATCGACTGCACGAACTTCACAAAGAAACAGATAAACTGCGACAAGGGAAGCGTGGAGATATTCTTCGAAAACACCAACCGCTACACGGGCGGCGGCGAGCTTGTGATTGCAAACAACATGGGCTCCGTTGAGATCCATATCCCCGAAGATTGGTACACAGTCGGCGATATCATAAACAGCCTCGGCTCTGTCGAGCTGCCCCGAATGACCGAAAAATCGGTCAAGCCTCTTCGCATCAGCGGAGCAAACAATGTCGGCTCCGTGGAAATATCCCGATAAACGAAAGACGCGCCGCGCAAACGACAGACGTTTGCGCGGCGCTTTTTTATTCGGCAGCCTCGACGCTGCGGCGCTCGGTGACAAAATAGTAAATTATACAGAGTATTATACTGAGCAGCGTCGCAAGAGGGGACGCAAATCCGATCCGGAGCATCGTGACTCCGGTGCGGCGGCTCATGAAATACGAAAACGGAATACGGACGAGAAATGCGGCGGCGATACCTTGGATCATGACGAAAAGCGTCTTTCCGCAGCCGTTGAAATAGCCCATGAAGCAGAACAGTATGCAAACGAGCAGACAGTCGATCGCATACGATTTCATGTATTCCGCGCACGCCGCGACGACCTCGCCGTCGTTTGAGAAAACCGCGGCAAGTATATCTCCGCGAAAGAACGAAAACACGAACATCGCAACGCCGAACACAAGGGATATCCCCATCGCGCAAAGCATGGCGCGTCGGGCGCGCTGCACCTTGCCCGCTCCGATATTCTGCGCGACGAAGGCGGACACCGACGACATGAAGGCTATCGGAATCAGCATGATAAACACGACGATCTTTTCGCCGACGCCGATCGCCGCCGATTCGATAAGTCCGAGAGAATTTATGATTGCCGTTATTATCAGAAACGACACGCTTGTAAGAGCGTCCTGAAGCGCGATCGGCGAGCCAAGGCGAAGGATCGTCACCGTGTCGGAGGGATTGAATCTTATATTCTTCACCGAGAACGGGAACGGCAATCCCCGGCGGCGGAGTATTATAAGTCCGATAAAGACGGTCACCGCCTGCGCCGCCGCTGTCGCAATCGCCGCGCCCGTCGCGCCGAGACCGCACGGACCGACAAGGACAAGATCGCCGACGATATTCACCACGCACGCAATGGCAACAAACACAAGCGGCATCTTCGAATCTCCGAGACCTCGCAGTATACCGCTTATCACGTTATACGCAACGATAAAGACAATTCCCGCCGAGCACACCGCAACGTACCGCACGGTCGAGGAAAACGCCTCCTCCGGCGCGTTCATCAGATGCGCAAACGGGCGCGCAAGCAAGAGCATGAGAACGGTCAGCACCGCCGCAAGTGCGACAAAAAGCAGCACCGACGTTCCGACCGCGCGTGCGGCCTTCTCGGGCTTGCCCTGACCGATCCGCTGACCGATCAGCACGGTCGTCCCCATGGTCAGCCCGGTCACGATACCCGTGACGGTCTGCATGATCTGACTGCCGGTGGCGACCGCCGAAACCTGGGCTGTCGCCGAAATTCCTCCGGCGGCACCCGAGCCGAACTGTCCGACGACGAGCAGATCGACCGCGCCGTACAGCGCCTGCAAAAGGATCGCAAGAAGTATCGGCACCGTAAATTTGAGAAGAGGGGACGCGATCTTTCCCTCGGTAAAGTTGGCTTCCTTCATATATTGTATATCCCGTATTGTATATCCCGCCGCCGGGCTCCTTTTAGATTATCGGTCATGCGAACATAAAAAAGCCGCATAAAATACCGGGCGCTCCCGACATCTTATCCGACCGTTGCAAAAGCGTTTACAAGTCCTCCGATGACCTTATAAAAGTATATCACATGATATGTGCACTGTCAACACCTTCGCCGCGCGTTTTTCGGCAAAAGGAATACGGAGCAGATCAAGAGCGTGCTCCGGAAGGTATTGATTCCGGAAAGCCGAAAAAAATCGGGCATTCGCCTGCAAGGTATCGGTGAAAAAACGCAGCACGCTTTCCCGTGCACAAACCGTCGGACGTTTCTGCACAGAAATCGCCCGATGTGCGGATCAAAGTGAAAAGCTGCGGAGAACGGTGCTCTCCGCAGCTTTTAATTTCAGTCGGACACAAGAACCTTATCCCAAAGACTTTCGTAGTACGATCTTACATCTTCGGGAAGGTCATGGAAGTATTCGCACTTCGGCATATCTTCCTTCGCGGGATAAAGGTACTCGTTTCCTTTGAGAGAATACTCGTCGTTGTCGATAACCGCGGTGTTCGGCGATGCATAGCGGATGTACTCCGCGTTGGCAAGCGCGACCTCGGGTTCAAGGAGGAAGTTGATATACATCATCGCGGCATCGTAGTTCTGACCGCCCTTCGGGACGCAGACCGAATCCACAAAGATATTCACGCCCTCATCCGGATATACAAATCCGAGGTCGGGGTTCACCTCCGCCATGGTGAGGTAGTCTCCGGCATAGTAAGCGGCGACGGCGGCGTTTCCCTGCTCCATTTTGTTGAACACTTCGTCGTTTACTCTCGCCTGAAGTACGGCATTCTGCTCGGTAAGCTTCGCGGCGGCTTTGTCCCAATCGGCGGTATCGTTCGAGTTTATGTCAAGGCCGAGGAGGAACTGCGCGATGCCGAATGCGTCGCGGGGGTTGTTGAAGGTGAGAATGTCGTCGGCATACTTCGAATCCCACATGATGTTCCAGCTTGTGGGCTCGCCTTCGACCATGGTTTTGTTGTAGATCAGTCCGACCATGCCGACATTGTAGGGGACGGAATACTCGTTGTTCTCGTCGAAATAGAGATCCTTGTATTCGTCGGAGATGTACTTGTAATTGTCGAGCTTCGAAAAATCAAGCTTTTCGAGCATTCCTTCATTCTTGAGGCGCTCAATCATGTAATCCGAGGGGATGATTATGTCGTAAGCGACAGCGCCGCTTTTAAGCTTGGAGTACATCGCCTCGTTATTGTCGTAATAGCTGTAATTGACCTTGATCCCGGTGAGCTTTTCGAATTCCTTGTTGACATCGAAGGAATCCTCGGATCCGTCGGATATGTATTCGCCCCAGTTGAAGACGTTCAGCGTCGTACCCTCGAGGTCGCGCGAATATGTTCCGGTATATACTTTATCTCCGCTGTCTCCTTTTCCGGAGGAGCAGCCGAAAAGCGTAACGGCAAGTGAAGCGGCACAGACAAGAGCGAGAATTTTTTTCATTTAATGTATCCTTTCCTTGAAGAATTATTTGTGAGGGGCGCGGTGCGACTTTTTCTCGGCCTTGAACTGCATGAGATTTATGCACACAAGCAACATGAGCACCGTGACGAAAATTATGGTGGAAAGCGCGTACATATCGGGCTTAACCGTTTTTTTCGTCATCGCGTATATCTTGAGCGGCAGAGTTACGAAATCCGCGCCCGTTGTATAGTAGCTTATCACGAAATCGTCGATCGAAAGCGTGAACGCCATGAGGAATCCCGAAAGGATTCCGGGAGAAATCGCGGGGAGCACCACCTTGAAGAATGCCTGCATCTCGGTCGCGCCGAGATCGAGCGCCGCCTCGGAAAGATGACGGTCGGTCTGCGCAAGCTTCGGCAGGACGTTGAGTATAACGTAGGGGAGGTTGAAGGTGATGTGCGCGATAAGTATTGTCGCAAAGCTGAGAGAATTGCGCGTGCCGATGAAGCGTCCGATAAATACGAAAAGCAGCATGAGCGACACGCCCGTGACGATATCCGGATTCATCATCGGGATATTGGTAACGGTCATCACGGAGCTTTTGAAGGCGCCGCGTCTCATCTTGAATATAGCCACGGCTGGCGCCGTGCCGAGAAGCGTTGCGATAACGGCGGAGGTAAGCGCGAGGATAAGCGTGTTCTGAAGCGCCCTGACCGTCTCGCCGGAGGAGAAAAGCTCGGTATACCATTTGAGCGAAAAGCCCTCGAAAACCGATGTCGATCTCGACGAATTGAACGAGAAGAACACCATCACGAAAAGCGGCGCGTAGATAAACAGGAACACAAGCGCGGCAAAAATCTTACCGAGAAGCTTCATCATACCACCAGCCTTTCCGCATCATCGGAGGCAAAGCGGTTCATTATCGCCATGCTTATCAGTATCATCACCATAAGCACAAGTGATATCGACGCCCCGAGGTTGTAGTTGTACTGCTGCTGTATCTGACGCTCTATCGCGTCTCCGATCAGCATGATCTTTCCGCCGCCGAGCTTCTGCGAAATGTAGAAGGTGCTGACGGACGGCACGAATACCATCGTTATACCCGATATCACGCCGGGCATCGAAAGCGGAATGACAAGCGTGCGAAGCCGCTGAAAAGCGTTCGCACCGAGGTCGTCCGCCGCCTCGAGCAGTGTTATGTCGAGCTTTGACATGACCGTATATATCGGCAGGATCATATACGGGAGGTAGTTGTACACCATTCCGAGTATGACCGCGCCGGGGGTGCCGATCATCTTGAGCGGCTCAATCCCGAAACCGGCGAGCACATTATTTATTATGCCGTTTCGCTCGAGGATGTTCATCCACGAATACGTTCTGATGAGAAGATTCATCCACATCGGAAGCATGACAAGAAGCATCATCATACGCTGAGTATTCGCGCCGAAGCGGCTGAGCGCATATGCGAACGGATACGCGATAACGAGCGTTATCACGGTTGCGATCACCGAGTACCACACGGAGATTATAAAGGTATCCTTATAATCCGCGAGCGCGGTTATGTTGGAAAGCGAAAACGCTCCGCTGCGGTCGGTAAAAGCGTAGTACACGACTATGAAGAGCGGGACCACGATAAAGATCGCCGCCCATACGATATACGGCGCGGAGAGAAGGCGCGCTCTGAGAGAAGTTTTTTTCAATCCTGCGCCTCCGGATTCTCGCCGTCGGGATCTTCGTCATCCTCGGGCTCTTCTTCAAGGTCGCTCAGGTGTTCTATCTCATCGCTGTACGAGCTGTAGTCGCCGAACATTCCGCTGTACTTCGACTTCTTCATTATATGTATGGCGTCGGGCTCGACGAACAGGCGCACGTTCTCGCCTTCTTTATGCTCGTCGGTCGTCTGTATCATCCATTTGAAGCCCTGAACATCGACAATTATCTCAAAATGGACTCCGCGGAACGTCACCGAGGTTATCGTTCCCGTAAGCTGACCCGCGTCGCCCGGCACGATGTCAACGTCCTCGGGGCGTATCACCACGTCGACAGCCTCACCCTGCGCAAAGCCCGAATCAAGACATTCAAACTCCCGTCCGGCAAAGCGCACGCGATAATCGCGCAGCATTCTTCCGTCGATAATGTTCGACTCTCCGATAAAATCCGCGACAAACGCATTCTGCGGCTCGTTGTATATGTCCGTCGGCTTGCCGATCTGCTGAACCGTACCCTCGTTCATGACGACGACGGTGTCGGACATCGACAGTGCCTCCTCCTGATCGTGCGTGACGTAGATGAAGGTTATGCCGAGCTTTTTCTGCATATTCTTCAGCTCGTTCTGCATATCCTTTCTCAGCTTGAGGTCGAGCGCCGCGAGCGGCTCGTCGAGGAGAAGCACCTTCGGCTGATTTA
>URSW01000082.1 GCA_900550625.1 uncultured Eubacteriales bacterium | reverse complement strand
GGCAGCCCTTTTTTACGCGCGCATCGGCGCGCACCGCGTCGCCCCCGAACCGTCGATAGGGTTGTCGATTTAAGTGTCGCTATACCCGCCGACAGGACTGCCGACCCGAATATCGATATGCTTGCCGGTCCGAGCACCGGCAGAAATGCCGACATGAGCGTCGATCCGAGTACCAATATATGCCCGCCAACCGGACGACCGACCATGCCGCCCGAAAGATTTTTTGAAAAAATAAAAAACTTTTTGAAAAGTGCAGCATTTTGCGTGTTTCGGTCGTATTACATTATGAAGAGAGAATAAAACCGCCGACGGCTCAGCGGGAAAGATCCCGAAAGAACCGCCGACGGCAGAAAAGATGATATAAAAATTACAGTTCCACAAACGGCAATACGGATCTTGTTGCAAAGTCTTTAGCCGCAGAGAATTCATATCCGTGCACCATAACTTCGGTAATTTGTCAACATAAAACAAAAAATAAATATTTCGCAAAAAAGGCTTTACAAATTGAGAATCGTATGATATCATAAAAATGCAAATCAAACTGCGAAAGGGGTTATGTTTATGAAAAAAATTATATCCGTTTTAATTCTGTTGTCATTGGCACTGTCCCTTGGCGTTGTTCCGTCGTCTGCGGCTTCGACGAGAAGCGGAAAATGCGGAAAAGATTTGACATATAATTTTAACGGAGCCACCGGAGAGCTTGTGATCTCCGGCACGGGTCCCATGTACGATTATACATTTGACAAAGAGATGCACGGTATTGAAGCATGGTACGATTCCGCTATTGAATTGCCTGAGTGGTATGACGTAAGGAAAGAGATAAAATCCATAGTCATGGAAGAGGGAGTAACCTCTGTCGGAACAGCGGCGTTTCAGTTTACCGAGAATCTTGCCGAAGTAAAATTCCCGAAAAGTCTTGAGAAGTTATCGTGGTATGCATTTTACGGCACCGGACTTAAGAATCTTGTTATTCCCGAAACAATCAAGAGCATATGTGTTAAAGCATTCGCAAAATCAGCCCTTGAAAGCGTTACCTTGCCGAAAAATATCAACTCGGTAGCTTTCTCTGAACCTACATATGATTGCTCACATGCATGGTTTGATGGTTGTACAAAGCTGCATACTGTGGTGATTCAAAAAGGAGAGAAGAATCTTGAAGCCTCGGATTTGTTTAACAGATGTTCTTCGCTGAAAAAAGTGACTGTGCCGGATGGGGTTGAATACATAGACCCGAGCTTCTTTGCCGGTTCGGGGATTGAAGAGATATACCTCCCGGCAAGCCTGAAGAGTTTCGGTGTGTTTGCTGCTTTTTATGGCTGCGAGAATATAAAGAAGATCGTTGTGGATCCGGAAAACAAGTATTTTACGGTATCCGGCGGCGCCCTGTACAGCTACGATAAAAGTAAGCTTATTCGTGTTTTCGGCGGAGTTGAAGAATTCACGCTTTCTTCCGCAACCACGATGATATACGACGATGCTTTCTTGAGTGCTTCCGATATCAGAAAATTTGCGGTGGAAGCCGGAAACCATAAATTTGGCGTGGACAAAGAAGGAATTCTTTTTGAATACGGCTATGGCGACATTGTCGCCTGCCCGAGAAAGGGCGTCAACAGCATAAAAATAGACGGGGGGCAGGGGAGAAAGATAAGACCGTGTGCCTTCACGGGATGTGAGATAAAAGAGGTCACATTCAGCGGAAATATTTCGTTTAGTATACACAGTTGGTACGGAATCGAGAAGGTAAGATGCGAATCGGGCATAAGCTTCAGCAAGCCGGGAATGTTTGGAGAGAATTTCTATTCGGGCAGCTTCCCCGATCTTAAGCAGATCGATGTTGTCGATGAAGAGATCGACGAGCAGATATGGAATATGAAGGGACGCCGCACGGATGTGATAATCAACTTCTGCTGCGACACTCCGGCTGAACTTATGGGCGACGTGAACAAGGACAGCGTTGTTGATATGAAGGACTGCGTTACCCTTATCAGAGCGACGCTCGGTTGGAATGAGCCGATCTACGGAAATGCGTCCGATATGAACGGCGACGGAAAATACGGCATGGCTGACGTGATCATGCTCATACGCAAGCTGGTCAACAGCTGAGGCAATAGCTTAGGCAAACAGCTGCCGACGGCGGGAGGAAGCAAGGGCTTCTTCCGAAACCGTCGGCAGTTTGGTTTTGGCAGGTGCGCCGGCATAAATAATTATTATGACCTGTATTTTCGTCAGACAGACAGCTTTCGTTACTTTTCCGGGGAATCTTTTCCGCGCTTTGCGCGGAGGAGGGGGAGAGTCTGCACGATAAGCTTCAGGAGCGAGTCCGCGCCCGCGATGATGAGAAGAATTCCGAATGCCGGACGGAGCGCGGACGACGGGATGTACTTGCCGCAGAGCGCGCCGAGCGCCCCGCCCGATACGGCGGGGATCATCAGGCGGAGAAACAGCGCTTTGTCCACTTTCCGCCGTCGGAGCTGGACCGCAGCCGCCGCAAGCCCGGAGCATATGAAGAAAATGAGATTGACAAGCCGCGCGTCGCCCTGATTCATCCCCTTCGCTATGACGAGATATGTTACAAGCAGTCCGGCTGATCCGATCCCCATTCCGCAGGCGGCGCCGAGCGCAAAATATACCGCAATACCGATCATTCCGAATCTGCTCCTTTCTTTTCAAAATTCCGCTGCGTCACATAAGCATCCGTATCCCCGCCCATATTGTGATCGCAGCGAACGCTCCCTTCAGAATGATCGTGTTCACCCTGTCGCACAGGACGCCTCCCGAGATCCCGCCCGCGCAGCCGGCGGCGAGCACCGTCGGCAGCTCGGAGAAATCGCTGTATTCTCCCCGAAGCGCGTATACGGCGGCTGACACCGCGGATACCGCGATCATTATGAAAAGGGTGCAGGCGTAGTTGTCGCGGATCGCGTCGCCGCCCTTCTTCGGATTCACTTTTGCC
Organism: uncultured Eubacteriales bacterium; assembly: GCA_900550625.1. Taxonomy (GTDB): domain Bacteria; phylum Bacillota; class Clostridia; order Oscillospirales; family CAG-272; genus UMGS1312. Next base: position 4,429 of record URSW01000082.1, on the reverse strand, counting down.
GTGATGCGGTTCAGCACGATCCCGCCGAGCGCGCCGAAAACGCCGCTTGCAAATCCGCCGAGCGCGGCGAGCGCACCTGAGGTGCATTTTCTCATTTTCCCACCCTTTTCCCCCATATTTTATATGCTTGCTTATTTTGTCCTTTTGTGATATAATGTATACGGATATTTATGCCGCCGTGCAAGCCCGGCGGTTTTCGGGCAATTTTAACTTGTCCGGCGATCCGACGGACTGCCGCATGAATACATAGCACCGACCGCCGTGCTTCGGTGTGATCGGCGGAGCGCAGGTATGGTGCGATTTCTTTCGCTTGCGTGATAGTCGGCAAGACGGATCGACGGAGCTTTGGATGTCGGCTTTTAAGTCGATCTCACACGCATTGCCTTAAATAAAAATACTGATTATGAGGGATGTAAGATGGGTCAGAAAAAGACCTCGCAGAATAAGTCGGGAAAATACAGAGCAGTACCCAAGGGAAACGGCAAAGGAAAAAGCACCGCCGCGAATAAGCGGGATTCGGGAAAAAGCGATGCTTCGCTTTCGCTTTTCATCATGCCCGTCGTTCTCGTGATACTTGCGATAGTTGTCGCAATATCGCTTATTTCCGGCGAGAATTCGGGCGTAGTCGGACGTGCCGCCGCTCGCGTGCTTTTCGGACTTTTTGCACGCTGCGCGTACCTGATACCCGTGTATCTTTTCATGTTCGGCGTGTTTTACCGCCGGCTCGTCGAAAAGCGCGCGCTCGGAAAGCGCGCGGTGATATGCACGGCGGTGCATGTCCTGACATCGATGCTGTGCCATGTCGCATTCGGCGGCGCGCACACGCTATCCGTGAAGGAGTATTACGAAGGCGGGATCGCGCACGTCGGCGGCGGTGTCGTCGGTTCGCTTCCGGGGGAGCTTCTTTGGCGCGGGCTCAACATATGCATGGTGATAATACTGGTCGGCGCGCTGCTGATTCTCATTCCGCTTCTTTTCGGGATAACACCGAAGGCGCTTTACGAGAAGATCGCATACCGTGTGCGCCTTGCAAGGCTCAAGCAGCTCGATATGCGTGAGGAGCGTGCGCGTCAGGCGGAAGAGCTTCGCCGCGCCGAGCGCGCAGCGGGCGTTGTCGGATACGGCAAGTACAAGCCCGAGCAGCTTTTGATTCAGACCGAATCTACTGCGAATGATGAGAAGAAAAAACGCCGCCCGATGGATACGGAGCTTGATCCGGAGGATGAACTCGGTGCGAAGCCGTTTGTCGATCCCGCGGCATATGAGGCGGCGGAGAAGGAGAAGCTTTTTGAGGGAAGCCGCGTCGAGATGACCGATGTCGGAGACGAAGGAGCCCCTTCGGCGGGCGATGAGCACGTCGGAGAAGCGTCGGATGCGGCAGACAAAACTTCGCGCGCGGATGAAAATAAAGAAAATGAAGAAGGCGGAGGGGCGCTGACCGAGAGCATCGGCGCATCGGCGCAGGAGGACGGCGGAGAGATTGACCTGAACGAGGTGTTCTCCGAACGCAGTGACGAGGAGCTTGTCCGCCGGCTCAACAGCATGTACGGTCCGTCGGACGCGCAGTCCGCACCGTCCGCGCAGGTTGAGCTTGAGGTCGAACGCAGGCATATCACCGAGATCCCCATCGATAACGAAACGGTTCCGCCGGACGGCGGCGAGGATGCGGGCGAAGGTGTGACGACTGATCTGTACCCCGGAGCCGCACTTTACAAATTCCCGCCGATCGAGATGCTCGCGGAGGATCCCGGCAAACGCGACCCGAATATAAAGCGCGAGATGGAGGAGAACGCGCGCCGCCTGACGGAGGCACTCGCAAGCTTCAACGTCAAGGCGACTATACAGGATTCCTCGCACGGTCCGACGGTAACGCGCTACGAGCTGTCCCCCGAATCCGGAACACGCGTCAGAACGATTGCGAATCTTGTGGATGATATATCGCTTTCGCTTGCCTCTCCGGGCAGCGTGCGTATAGAAGCACCGATTCCAGGCAAGAGCGCCGTCGGAATCGAGGTGCCGAACAAGACGAGAAGCACCGTTTACCTGCGAAGTCTTATAGACAGCGCGGAATTTGCAAATAATAAGAGCAAGATTAACGTGGCTCTCGGCGAGGACGTCGCCGGACACGGTGTATTTTTCGATATAGCAAAGATGCCGCATCTTCTCATCGCGGGCGCGACCGGCATGGGTAAGTCGGTTTGCATAAACTGCGTTATAGTCAGCCTTCTCTATAAGGCGACGCCAGACGAGGTAAAGCTCATACTCATCGATCCGAAAAAGGTTGAGTTCAGCATGTACAACGCATTGCCGCATCTTCTTGTCCCCGTTGTGTCCGATCCGAAGAAGGCTGCCGGATCGCTTTCGTGGGCGGTCAATGAGATGGAGCGCCGCTTCTCTCTTATCGAGGAGGTCGGCATGAGGGATATTGCGGGATACAACCGCGTGGCGGAGAACGACGGAACGCGGGAAAAGATGCCGCAGATCGTCATAATCATAGACGAGCTTGCCGATCTTATGATGACCGCAAAGGACGCGGTCGAAAGCTCGATATGCCGCCTTGCGCAGAAGGCGCGCGCGGCGGGAATGCACCTTATCATAGGAACGCAGCGTCCGTCGGTCGATGTCATCACGGGACTTATCAAAGCGAATATCCCGTCGCGTATCGCCTGCACGGTCGCGTCTCAGACGGACTCGAGAACGATAATCGACCGCGGCGGTGCCGAAAAGCTCCTCGGACGGGGCGACATGCTGTTCAATCCCGTCGGCGCGCAAAAGCCGACGCGAGTTCAGGGCGCGTTCGTCTCCGAGCAGGAGGTCGAAAAGATCGTCGATTTCATAAAGGGCGAGACCGACGGTGAGGTGTCGTACAGCGACGAGATCAGCGCGGAGATCGAACGCGAAGCGCAAAAGTGCGCGTCGGACAAGAAGGGGCTTGCGGCGCAGGCTCTTCCCGGAGAGGGCGGAGAGGATGAGGATCCGATGCTCCGCGCGGCTCTCGAGCTTGCGGTGGAAAGTCAGAAAATATCGACATCCCTGATTCAGCGCAGACTCTCGCTCGGCTACGGACGTGCGGCGAAGCTGATCGACCGCATGGAGCAGCTCGGCTATGTCAGCGCACCCGACGGGCAGAAGCCGCGGGAGGTGCTCATCTCCAAGGAGCAGTTTATGGAGATGGTCATGCGTGATGACGAAATGAGGTAAAATGTACGCCGATCCGGACGGAGAGGCGGCGGAGGTTTGAAATGCCAAAGCTTATTGCAATAGAAGGACTTGACGGAAGCGGCAAGGGAACGCAGAGCCTGCTTCTTTCCGAATCCCTCGAGAGGGAGGGGTACCGCGTCCGCACGATGAGCTTTCCCGATTACGAAAGCGAGGGAAGCGCGCCTGTGCGGATGTACCTCGGCGGCGAGCTTGGAAAGAGCTCGGACGACGTGAACCCGTATGCGGCGTCGGTGCTCTTCTGCGCCGACAGAATAGTTTCGTGGAAAGCAAAATGGGAAAAGGAATTCACGGCTGACACCGTGATGATCGCCAACCGCTATACGACTGCGAATGCGTATCATCAGTTGTCAAAGCTGCCGCGCGACAGATGGGATTCGTTCCTCGATTGGCTGTGGGAGCTTGAGTTTGAGAAGGTCGCCCTTCCCAAGCCCGATCTTGTCATATGCCTGATGAATCCGCCCGAATCCGCGATCGCGCTGATAGAGAAGCGATGCCGCGAGACGGGTGCGAAAAAGGACATCCACGAGGCGGATGCGGATTATCTGTTCCGCTGCTATGAGGCGGCAAGGTATGTCGGAGAAAAGTGCGGCTGGACGATGCTTTCGTGCGTTGACGGCGAAGGCAGCATAATTTCCCGCGAGGCGATGCACAAGGCGATAGCCGAGGCGGTACGCGGAGTTCTCTGATATGTGCCGGATATCGGTCAGAGAGTTCACGCCGCGAGACTTTCCCGAAAGCGTTTACGAAATCTGGCACGAAGCCTTCGGCGACAGCCGCAGTGAGATCGGGCACATTCTTTCCGCATCCTCGGGGATATTCACGGCTTCGATTGATGATCGCGCGGCCGCGGAGAAGTCCGCACCTTCTGATCGCGGCGGAGAAAACTTCCCCGATGAGGAAAACACGCGCGCCGATGAGGATGACGCAGAAAATTCGCACTGTGCCGGAATGCTCTGCACCTTTGACGTTTCGCTGAACGGCGCGCGCGGCGCATACATCTATGCGGTGTGTACCCGCCGCAGATACCGCGGCATGGGTGTGATGCGCGCTCTCATCACCGCCGTTCTCGGGATTCTCAGAAGCCGTGGAATGTCGTTTGCGTTTCTCGTTCCCGCGCGGCGCGAATATTTCCCGATGTATGAAAAGCTCGGATTTGATGTCTGCGTTCCGGGGCTTTCGGGGACGCCCGGATGCGGCGGCGTGCGCA
>URSW01000081.1 GCA_900550625.1 uncultured Eubacteriales bacterium | reverse complement strand
GATTCGCCCGAAGCCGAAGCGCTTGCGCTTGAGCTTGAAGCAAAATACGATGTCCCGGCGGCGCTTGTAGACTGTACACGGCTCGACGAAGAGGACGTCCTCGGTATCCTCGAGCTTGTGCTCTCGGATTTTCCCGTGCGTGAGATATCCGTGAATTATCCCGAATGGGTGAATGCGCTCGACGACGATCATTGGCTGAAGCGCCTGATATTCGATTCGTGCGTGTCGTGCGCGTCAGGAATACGGAGAATGGGCGATGTGCCGATGATCTATGCCGCATCGCTCGCCGACAGGATAAGTGAAGGGCTCGGAGAAAAGTACGGAAGAGCGGAGGTCAGCGCGGGCGAGGCAAAGCTCGGCAGCGGCGAGAGCGCGGTCAGCGTATCCCTCGGGCGGGAGCTGTATTACGAAACCGTATCTCATCTCACCGGACTTGAAATAGATTCCGAAAAGTCACTTCTTTCCGCGCTTATCGGGCTTGCGGAGACAAAGCGGGATTACGAGAAGTACGCCGAAGCGCTTGACATGGTAAACGAGAGGGGATACGGAATCGTCATGCCGGAAATCTCCGATCTGCGTCTCGAGGAGCCTGAAATCGTGAAGCAGGCGGGCGGCTACGGCGTCAGACTCCGCGCAAAGGCTCCGTCGATACATATGATCCGCGCATCGATCGAGACAGAGATAAATCCGATCGTCGGGACGGAGGAGCAGTCGGAGGAGATCGTGAATTATATGCTTCACGAATTCGAGGAAGAACCGGCGAAGATATGGGAATCGAATCTGTTCGGGAAAAGTCTTTACGAGCTTGTAAACGAAGGACTTCACGCAAAGCTTGAGCATATGCCCGAGGATGCGCGCGAAAAGTTCGGGGAAACGCTGTCGCGGATAATCAACGAGGGCAGCGGCGGGCTTATCTGCATCATTTTGTAATACACCGGAACACATCAAAGGCACACTTCAGACGAAGTGTGCCTTTGATGTGTTCGGCGGACAGTGGAGAACGCAGAGCTGTTTTGCTCTGCCTTCGTTATTATAAAGCGTTTCCGGCTCATCGTCCGTTTTTTGATTTCTGTGCTTCCTGCGATACGCGGAGCATCATGCGCGGGAAATTCGGCGCCGTGCCGAACGCGAATGACCGAACGCTGACGACAGAGGACGGAAGAGCGAATGCGGAACGCGCTCCGTCGGCATCCCGCGCTCATATAATGCCGATGATCGACCGTGCCGCCCGACCGTGCCGGAGATGCGCCGCGGCACATTCGGCAGCCGAGCTATGCCGTCGGACAGTTCTTGACAGCAGCTCACGTCTCTGTCTTGCAGCCGTCCGGAAAAACCGAAAAAATTTTTATTTTCCTATTGACAAACCTTTCGAAAAGGTGTATTATTGTGTTAGTCGATTAATACACTAATACAATAATACAGAAAGGAGAAGAAAGAATGGCATGGGAGTTTGATTCCGCAACCCCTCTTTACGCTCAGCTTGCATCGAGAGTAAGAGCGGATATCGTTTGCGGAGTCTACAAAAAAGGAGATAAGCTTCCGGCGGTGCGCGAGCTTGCGCTTGCGGCATCGGTCAATCCGAATACCATGCAGAGAGCGTTTGCGTGCCTCGAAGACGAAGGGCTTGTGATCACCGCGGGAACGCTTGGCAGATTCGTGACCGACGACGACCGTGTGATCGCGGAAGCGCGGGAGAGGATCGCATCATTTCTTGTTGCGGATTTCGCCCGCAAGATAACCGGGCTCGGTTACACTCTGCACGACGGAGCGCAGATGGTAGAGAATTTCAACATTTCAAAGGAGGACAATACAGATGGCAATTCCGGTTCTTGAATGCCGTGCGCTGAGTAAGAATTACGGATCGTTTACGGCACTTTCAAATTTCAATCTGTCACTTCCCGCGGGGAGGATAATCGGTCTGCTCGGACCGAACGGCAGCGGAAAGACGACACTTATAAAGATGGCGGCGGGACTTCTTACGCCCACCTACGGCGAGATACTCATTGACGGGCGCCCCGTGGGGATCGACACAAAGAAGATAGTTTCATATCTCCCCGAGAGGACGTATTTCAACGAGTCTATGACGGTTCGTGAAACAATAGACTTTTTCGAAGATTTCTACGAGGATTTCTCACGGGCGAAAGCGGAGGATATGCTTGCAAGGCTTCATGTCGATACGGGACGCAGGCTTAAAACTCTCTCCAAAGGAAACAAGGAGAAGGTGCAGCTTGTTCTCGTCATGTCGAGGCATGCGCGGCTCTATCTTCTCGATGAACCTATCGGAGGAGTTGACCCCGCAACGAGAGACTATATACTGGATACGATCGTCTCGAATTACAATCAGGATTCCACGGTTCTTATATCTACACATCTTATCGCGGATATCGAAAAGGTTCTCGACGAATTCGTGTTCATCAATATGGGAAATCTTGTTATGCACAGCAGTGCCGATGAAGTCCGTGCGGAGCGCGGAAAGAGCATCGACGAGCTTTTCAGGGAGGTATTCAGATGTTAGGAAAGCTTTTTAAATATGATATGAAGCAGATCTCGAGGATCATGCTTCCCCTTGTACTCCTTACATTCGGTACGACGCTTTTCGGCACTGCGGCGCTCAAGACGGTAAATGAGGTTGTGGTACCGATGGAAAGCGGCGTTGCGCAGAATGTGCTTTTGTCGTCGCTATACATGGTGTTCGGGATATCGGTGTTCGTGCTTTGCGCATTTGCCGTTATGGCGATACTCTTTACGGTTGCAAGATTCTATAAGAATCTTTTCACCGACGAAGGTTACCTTACGTTCACGCTTCCGGTGAACACTTCGACGATCATCATGTCGAAATTCTGGGCGACGGTTCTTTGGATGGCAATTGCCTCCGTTGCGATAGTCGTGTGCATATTCATATATGTGAGTTTCGGGAATGCTCCGCACGGAGAATTCTTTAACACCGCTTTTTATAAGGATTTAGGAGAGATGCTGAAAATCGTTATGAGCAAGCTTGAACTTTCCGATGCAATGTTCCTTTCCGAAGCGGTCGTGTGTGTCATTCTTCAGGTGGTGCACAGCGTGTTCATGCTCTTTCTTGCCGTTACGATCGGCTCAATCGTTGCAAAGAAGCATAAGATACTTGCGTCCGTCGGATTCTACTATATTATAAATTCTATCGTGTCTACGATCATGACGGCGTTTACCATGATCTGCGTAACGAATTCAGTAGAGGTCGAGGATCCCTACATAGCGCTGCAGGTGGTTTTTGTGTCGGGCATCGTGTTCTTTGCGATCCTTTCGATCGCCGAATTCCTGATAATAAACGCATTCCTCAAGAAAAAGCTGAATCTTCAATAAGAAAAGCGGACGGAATAAAATTCCGTCCGCTTTTTCAATTCTGCTTTCTTACGGTGCGGTACTCGTCGTATTCACGGAAATACGGACAGTCACGAACCGTTTTTGTGATGAAGGAATACATTTCGTCCTCGTCGAGGTCTTTCGTGCATACATAAGCTTCAAGCTCCTCGTCGTAGTCGTAGTTTTCGCATGAAGCGCACATTGTGTTATCCGTTTTCAAACCCTTCTTTCGTTACGCACGGCGTGCGGCTTATGCACGGCGTGCGGCGTTGAATTTTCTTTTAAGCGCTTTGAAAGCGTTCCCCGTCATCGAAATCAGGCGGTATATGCCTATGTATGACGGTATTGACATCAGTGCAAATACAGCGAGGATCAGCCCTGTCCGGAAGGTGAGGGGAACGAGCGAGAAGAAATCGGGCATTATAAGCGCGAGAATAATGAAGAGCGCGCCCATCGAGATGAACAGGATCCGGCGGATCGTGTTGAACGGCATCGAGGTCGTGAAGAGCATCAGCATTCCCACGATTCCCATTATCACCGCGCAGATCGTAGACATTTCATCCTTCGGAATGTCGAAGGCGAGGTAGAACAGAAGTACTCCGATAACCATGAACAGATTAGTGAACGCCGCCGGAAGGGAGCGGTAAAGCACGTTCTGCATGAAGTGCCCGCGGACGAGGCTTTTGTTCGGCTCGAGCGCCAGAACGAATGAAGGGATACCGATCGTAAGTACGCTGATCAGACTGAGCTGCGCGGGCTCGAGCGGATAGGGAAGAGTGAAGAAAAGCGTTATCACTGCGAGAACTATAGAGAAGATGTTCTTCGTGAGATAGAGCGAAGCGCTTCGCTCTATGTTGTTGATGACACGTCTGCCCTCCATTACCACGCTCGGCATGGACGCAAAATCCGAATCGAGAAGCACGATGTGCGACGCCTGCGCCGCAATGTCCGAGCCGGATGCCATCGCTATCGAGCAGTCCGCTTCCTTGAGAGCGAGCACATCGTTCACGCCGTCTCCGGTCATTGCGACGGTGCGTCCTTTCTTGCGCAGTGCGCGGATCAGCTTTTTCTTCTGCTCGGGAGTTACGCGCCCGAATACCGTGTATTCGCAGGCGGCGTTGAGTATCTTTTCGTCGGTGTCAAGTGTCCGCGCGTCGATATACCGCTCGGCGCCCGAGATTCCGGCGCGAAGCGCGACCTGCGAGACCGCCAGGGCGTTGTCTCCGGAGATGACCTTTATGTCAACTCCCTGCTCAGCAAAGAAGCGGAAGGTCTCGGGGGCGTTTTCGCGGATTTTGTTTGCAAGGAGGATAAGCGAGATCGGCACAATCTGCCCGGTGAGAGGCATTCTTTCGACATCGCCCGAGTATTTTGCGAGAAGGAGCACGCGGCATCCCTTTTCGGAATAAGCGTCGATCACCTCCGCATACTTACCGTAAAGCGATCCGAGGATCACATCGGGCGCACCGAGGACATATGTCAGCTCGGGAGAGAATACGGCGGCACCGAATTTCTTCGATGAGGTGAACGGATAGATACGCTGTGCGTGGTGGGAAGCCTGTCCCGTGAAGTATTTCTTCAGCGCGATCATGGTGTCGTTGTCCGCCTGCATCGCGTAAACGTAATCCGCCATTATCGCTTCGACGGCGCGCGCGTCGATCCTGTCGGGCATCAGAGGCACGACGTCCTCGACAGTCATCTTGTTTTCCGTGACGGTTCCCGTCTTGTCAACGCAAAGCGTGTCGACACGGGCAAGAGTTTCTATACAGTCCATCTCATGTACAAGGGTCTTTTTCTGCGCGAGACGGACTATGCTCGTGAGAAGCGCAAGGCTTGTGAGAAGGTAGAGCCCCTCGGGAATCATTCCGACGAGCGCCCCGACTGTGGAGACTATGCCCTCGCGGTAATCCTGACCAAGCCACGATATCTCCTTGATAAGCATTATCGCGCCGATCGGAATGAGAAGAATTCCGATCCACTTGACAAGCCGTGTAAGAGAGAGCATCATTTCGCTTTTGCCGCGCTTTTTGCTTTGCTTCGCTTCAATCGTCAAGCGGGAGGCAAAGCTGTCCTCGCCGACTGCGGTCAGCCGCGCAAGACAGCGCCCGCTCATTATAAAGCTTCCGGAGATGAGCTCGTCTCCCGGCTTTTTGCGTATCTCATCGGCTTCGCCCGTTATAAGCGCCTCGTTTGCGATACATTCGCCTTCCACAACGACTGCATCGGCGTAGATCTGCGAGCCTGCCGAGAAAACGGCAATGTCGTCCCGCACGGTTTTGTGGGTGTCGAGCTTTATTTCCTTCCCGTCGCGGATCACGATGCATTTCTGCGACGTCAGAAGAGCCATCTTGTCGAGGGTTTTCTTCGATTTCAGCTCCTGAAAAATTCCGATCAGCGTGTTTGCGATGACTACTCCCATGAACGTCAGATTGCGCCATGAGCCCGCAATGCAGATTCCGAGCGCAAGCACGGTGAAAACAAGGTTGAAGTATGTCAGTGTATTCGATAGGATTATCTGCTTGACGGTCTTGGTCGGCGGCTCGATTTCACGGTTGTCGAGACCGCATATCATGCGTTCGTCCGCCATCTTTGAGGTGAGCCCGACGTGAGGGTCCGGAGCAAATATGCCCGGGCGGTTTACTTCACGTTCGGCGATGCCGTCCTGCTTTTTTTCTGCCATGAAAGTCTGCCCTTTCACTGAATTTTATATAAATAAATTCTATCAGCAAAATCGAGAATAGTCAATACACAATATGTTAAATAAAAGCGCAGAGTGTGTTTCCCGTAAGACGGAATGATGCGGTTTGGCAAGACGTGCGCTTTACAGCGCGTTTTGCTGCGACCGGTCGCCGGCAAAGTGCATCACGCAAATAATCCGATATATCGGAAGATGTGAAATCCGCGCAAAAAAAGGACGCCGGCAGGCGTCCTTTTTTTGAAATCGGAATTATTTTTCGAGTTCGTCCATGAGGCGGTAAGCGATCGCTTCGCGTGCGGAGGAAAGAACATCGGGATCCTCGGTGTATTCGAGGATTTCGGTCGTTACTTCCTTCACGTATTCGAGAACCGCATCGCGTCCGATCTCATCCTCGAGCATCTTCATGTACTGGAAATCCTCGATGCCGTCGCGGACATTTTCAAGTCTTATCGAACCGACGGGTCCCTTTTCCTCCTGACGGAAGAGCTGGCTGTAATAGATAAGGATTCCGCCGCCGGCATTGAGCCTTGTGCGGGAAACTCTTGACCAATCGTTTATGATCCAATACAGGCAGCCGTCAACGTTGAACAGGTACTGCTGCCAGAAGAGGTCGCGCTGTATAACGCCCTGGTAATTTACGAAGAAATTCGCATACGGGAACTGCGGTGCGTCGCAGATATACCACCAGATCTTGTCGCCTCGCTCGCGGAAGGGAGTGAGGCGGTCGCAGAAGTTCATTCCGTAGTACTTGTAGCGGCGGGTATCGTTGAAGGATTTCACTTCATTCTTTTTGTGGCTATCTCCGTACATTGTGTAGGAGTTTGACAGCGTGCACCATATGCCGACATACGGATTTATGAAATCCACTATGTCGATCTGACTCATTTTATCATAGTACTGCAGATTTCCGATGACCGCGATCTGACGGAAGCCTGTTCCGATAAGGCTTGTGAGATGTGCGTTCGTGTCGCGGTAGTATTTCTCCATGTCGGAGGGCTTCCATACCTCGTCGCCGTAGTAGAAGTATCCCTTGTCCTTCCATTCATCCTTTGACTGAAGCTTGTTCCAAGCCGCAACGATTTCTTCGTCGCTCTTCGAATGAGCCGCACCGTAGTGGTCGGCGTCTCCTGCGATGATGAACGAATTTACTCGCGGATTCGAGAGATACGTATCTGCTTTATCGTCGAGAATGTCATAGGGGAGAGTGTAGGAGCAGACACGGTTATCAATGAGATAATCGTAATACGGAGCCATAAGGTCGTTGTTTGTGTATTCCTTGACGTAATCGTAGAGAGTCGCTCTGCTGAGGTTGAAGGACGTTGCGCATGCGGTCTCGTCGGAAAGGGTGATGTCCCATACGCAGGTGTAGACC
>URSW01000080.1 GCA_900550625.1 uncultured Eubacteriales bacterium | reverse complement strand
TGCTGCCGATAACAAGATAAACATCTGAACCGGACTGCTCGAGAGTAGCGTTGAGAAAGTTCATCTGAGGAGTTCCGATGAAGCCCGCAACGAAGAGGTTGACCGGCTTGTCATAGAGGTTCTGAGGAGTATCGACCTGCTGGATGAGACCGTCCTTCATGACAACGATTCTCGTTGCCATGGTCATAGCCTCGACCTGGTCATGCGTAACGTATACGAACGTCGTACCTACGCGCTGATGAATCTTGGTGAGCTCGGTTCTCATGCTTGCACGGAGCTTTGCATCGAGGTTTGACAGAGGCTCGTCAAGAAGGAATACCTGAGGATTGCGGACGATAGCGCGTCCGAGCGCAACACGCTGCTTCTGACCTCCGGAAAGTGCCTTCGGACGGCGGTCAAGAAGGTGAGTGATATCGAGGATGCGCGCAGCTTCCTCAACGCGGCGCTTGATCTCCTCCTTCGGAGTCTTGCGGAGCTTGAGTCCGAACGCCATGTTATCGAAAACCGTCATGTGCGGATAAAGAGCGTAGTTCTGGAACACCATCGCAATGTCGCGGTCCTTAGGTGCGACATCGTTTACGAGGCGGTCGCCGATGAAAAGCTCACCGTCGGAGATTTCCTCAAGTCCCGCGATCATACGGAGGGTCGTTGTCTTACCGCATCCGGAAGGACCGACAAGAATCAGAAACTCCTTATCCTTTATCTCAAGGCAGAAGTCGGATACTGCAGTAACTCCGCCCGGATATTTCTTATAAATGTGCTTAAACGATAAGCTTGCCATGTAAAAATTCCTCCCGAATTTTAACGAATATAAATTGTATTACGAACGCAAGTCCGGAAACAACTGTTTTTTGACCTTTACATTGTATCAAAAAAGTCGGATAAATGAAAGAGTTTTTTTCGCCAAAATTAGTTTTTCTCGTTTGTGCAAGTTGTACACCATGTTCAAAATTACGCCACAGAATGGTTCAACTTAGTCTTTTAATGGTGTTTTTTCGTGTTTTTTGGGATTTTTCGGCGGATTTATTCCGATTTCATCGAGAGCGCGATGCGCTTTCTTTTGGTGTCAACCTCGATCACTCTGACATTCACCGTGTCCCCGACGGACACGACATCCGACGGATGCTTTACGAACGAATCCGACAGGCGCGAAATATGTACAAGCCCGTCCTGATGGACTCCGATATCGACGAACGCGCCGAAATCGACGACATTGCGGACGACTCCGGTCATCGTCATTCCAACCTTCAGATCCTCGAGCGAGATCACCCTTTCGCGCAGCTGAGGCGCGGGCAGTGCGTCACGGACGTCGCGTCCGGGCTTTTCAAGCTCGCCGATCATATCGTCGAGAGTGGGCTCGCCGATGCCGAGCTCGGCGGCGACGGCAGCCTTTCCGTCGCGCTCCACCTCGGAGCGGAGGCGCGAAAGCCCCGCGCGCATATCGGATTCGGCGTATCCGTATTTCTTCATCAGCTTTTTGGCAGCGTCATACGATTCGGGGTGAACGCCCGTATTGTCAAGCGCCTCCGCCGAGCCGGGGACGCGGAGAAATCCCGCGCACTGCTCATACGCGCGCGCGCCGACACGCGGAACCTTCAGGACATCGGCGCGGCGTGCAAATTCGCCGTTTTCCTCGCGGTACTTCACTATATTCTTTGCGGATGCGGCGTTGATCCCCGCGACATGGGAAAGGAGCATATACGAAGCCGTATTGAGATCGACGCCGACCGCGTTCACGCAGTATTCGACCACGCCGTCGAGCGCCTCGTCAAGCTGCGCCTCCTTCATGTCATGCTGATACTGTCCCACGCCGATCGACTTCGGGTCGATCTTCACAAGCTCGGCAAGCGGATCCTGCAGGCGGCGTGCGATCGACACGGCGGAACGCTGCGTAACGTCGAAATCGGGGAATTCCTCGGCTCCCGCCTTCGATGCCGAGTAAACCGACGCGCCCGCCTCGCTGACCATTATGTATTTCGTTCCGCAGTCAAGCTTGCAGAGAAGCGAGGCGATAAAGTTTTCGCTTTCGCCGGATGCCGTTCCGTTGCCGATCGCAACGACATCAACGCCGTACTTCTTTATCAGTGCGGAAACGGTGCGTTCCGCTCCGGCGATATCCTCCCTCGGCTTCGTCGGATATATCACCGCAGTATCGAGCACACGCCCCGTCTTATCGACGACCGCAAGTTTGCATCCGGTGCGGTATCCGGGGTCGTATCCGAGAACGCATTTGCCCTTGAGAGGCGCGCCGAGAAGAAGGTGGCGCAGATTATCGGAAAACACGCCGATCGCGCTGACACAGGCGCGGTCGAAAAGATCGGCGCGTATCTCCCTCTCGATCGACGGGGCGATCAGGCGCGCATACGAATCCGTGACCGCACTCGCCATATAGGGGAAAGCCGGGCTGCGGTAGTCCGCGATCGCGCGGTTGAAAAGCGCGTTCAGTATTATGTCCTGACCGACCTCGACGGAGATTTTCAGAGCGCCCTCGTTCTCTCCGCGGTTCATTGCAAGATAGCGGTGCGGAGGAAGCGCGGATATCTTTTCGGTATACTCGTAATACTGAGTATACACGCCGTCTCCGTCCTCGCCGGAAAGCTTTGAAGAAATGCTTCCCCATTCCGAGGTCAGCGAACGGATCATCTGGCGGTATTCCGCGTTGTCCGACACTTCTTCGGCGATTATGTCGCACGCCCCGGCAAGCGCGGCGCGCGCATCGGGGACTTCCTTTTCTTCATCAACGTATTCTTCAGCCGCCTTCTCTATCGGCGGATTGTACGAGGGCGCGCACGACGAAATAAGCTCGGCAAGCGGTGCGAGTCCGCGTTCACGCGCGACGGATGCGCGGGTCTTGCGCTTCGGGCGAAACGGGCGATATATATCGTCCGTTTCGGTGACTGTCTGAGCCGCGTCGATCGCCGCGTCTATCTCATCGGTGAGCTGCCCCTGAGCCGCGATCAGCGCACGAACCTCCTCCTTGCGCTTTTCGAGATTGCGCAGGTATGTCAGTCTTTCGCTGAGCCTGCGCAGTGCCTCGTCGTCAAGTCCTCCGGTCGCCTCCTTGCGGTAACGCGCAATAAACGGAACCGTATTGCCCGCGTCGAGCAGCTCGACCGCAGCGGCGACCTGTTTTTCCTTCACCGAAAGCTCTTCGGAGATCATCTTCTGAATGTCCATTTCTCTGTCCTTTCGTTCTGTAGTCGGCGCTCTCACGCATCCTTCTTCATTTTCACGAAGATCGTCCAGCCGCGGTCGCTGTGGCATACTATCACGCCGCTCGACACGCTCTGCACGCTGTCGTAGTCAAACGGGATGACCGTATTTCCCGCGGTGTCGATCATTCCCCACTTGCCGTTGACCGCTACGGCTGCAAGCCCCTCGACAAACGGCTTCGCGCCGGAGAGCGACGGCTCGATAAGCCATGCTCCGGTGTAGTCCATATATCCGTATCTTCCGCCTTTTTCAAGCAGTATGAGCCCGTTTGAATACGAAATGATATCGTATCCCTCGGCAAGCAGGAATTTCGTGCCGTCGGCGTATATAAGCTCGTCGTTATCATATTCGATCATCTTCATGTCGAAATCCTTGAGCTGATAGTAATCGTATATCTGGCGGCGGACGCGGACAAGCCCGTGATCGAAATAATAGAATCCGAGCGCCTCTTCTCCATCGGTGAGCGGAAGAAGGAGATTGTCGATAACACGTCTGCCGTATGCGTTGTATGTGTCGATCTCGGTCTCAAACGTCTGCTTTCCCGCGGTATCGATAAAGTGCATCTGCCCCTTTTCGTTCGCCACGCAGGCGTATCCCTCCGAGTAATTGTACGCGGTATAGATTCTCTTTTTCTCTTCCTCGCGCTCTTTCTCGAGATACTCCTTCTGCTCTTCGGGAGTCATCTTGTCAACATCCGGCTTTTCCTCATCGACATCGTACCAGCCGTCGGTGAACGGAAGGTCGGAGCCGGGTTCGAAAAAGCCCCAGACGGTGCGGTTCCACCCGGTGAGCTTGTCCTTCAGACTGAGGAACGACACGGCATTCTCGATGCAGCGCCTTCCGATCGGCGCCGTCTGCGCACCGTAGGCCGCGGGATAATCCATATGAAGCCCGCGTCCCTCGATCCTGTCGTTGTACGCCGACTGCGCCATATATCCGGCTGAGGAAAGCGTATAGTATATCCTTGTGTCAACGGTGGCGGAGCGCTCCCCGTCCTCGGTATACACCGTATACGACGAAGGACGGAAGAAAAGCGGATTCCCCGAAGAGTCCCGCGTATATGCAAGGTAGTAACTCTCGTCATAATTTGCAACATAGCGTCCGTATGCATCAAACATTATGACGGCGCTGCCGTTGTCCACCATTATATAACCCATATAGGCTTCGACGGAGGGGCGATCCTCATCCTCAAGAATGTAGATCACCTTCGCTTCGCCGTTTTCGTATTCGTAATCGTATTTCGGAGAGTAGACGTTGCGGCGGCGGAGCGTGTACTCCTTCGGCGAGCCGAGCTCGACGTTCATCGCCGCGATGACATGGGTATCTGCCGAATAGTCGGTGTTCGTAACATAGTACCCTTCGGCGTTCTTATCCCCGATCATCGGGAAATAAAATTTCTTCACCTCCGGCTCCGGCTCGGGTGCCGTGTCGCCGCCCGTGACATCGGGCTCTTCGGCTGTGTCCGCGCCGCCTGTCTCCGTCTCCTTCGGCTCCGGTGTGACCGCGGTATCGACAGGCGCGGGGCTTTCCTTCTTTTCGGGGCGCTCGATGAAGGTGAAATCGTAGACACCGGCGGCGTAAAGCACCGATGCAAGCGACACAAAAACAAACAGAACGATCGGCAGTACGCGCTTGACCGGATCGAGATTTATTTTTTCGACGGCATCGCAGAAGGCGTCGTACCGTTCTGCAAGTCTGTCACGGAATTTCATTTTGATATATCCGCGCTTTTCCCCGAAAAGCTTCCTTTCCCCGAAATTTATCTGCAAAGCTGCATGCTCCGTACTGCGGCGCTGCCGCTATTTGTGGTATTTCCCGCCCGAGAGTATCTGCGACGCGCGGTACAGCTGTTCCGCAAGCATAACTCTCGCAAGCTGATGCGGGAACGTCATAGGCGACATTGAAAGAAGCGCGTCGGCACGCCGCTTCACCTTATCCGACAGTCCGAAGGACGAGCCTATGACAAAACAGAACTCCGGCACTCCCTCCGTCATCTTCCGATCGAGCAGTGAAGCAAAGGCTTCGGAGGTCATGCTCTTCCCCTCTATCGCCATCGCAAACACGAACGCGCGCGGCGGTATCTTTGAAAGTATCGCGTCTCCCTCGAAATCGAGAGCTGCGGCGATCTGAGCCTCGGAGGGAGAAGCGTCGATCTTCTTTTCGCGTATTTCGGCGCACTCCAGAATCCCGTGAGCAGAAAAGCGCTTTGCGTATTCGGAAAACGCATCGGCATACGCCTTCTGCGAGAGCGTGCCGACGGAGATCAGCGTAACCTTCATCACGTCGTCAGACCCGTTCGAGCGCTTCCGAAATAAGTCCGTCGATCAGCCCGGAATACGTCATTCCGCCGTGTATCATCAGCTTGGGATACATGCTTATCGGCGTGAATCCCGGCATTGTGTTGACCTCATTGAGCACAGTTTCTCCGCCGTCGGCGACGAAAAAGTCGATCCTCGAAAGCCCCGTGATCCCGAGCGCCGACGCGGCAAGGCGCGCGCACTCGCGCACTCTCTCCGTGACCGCCGAATCAAGTCTTGCCGGTATATAGTATGACGCATTGTCGTTCTTATATTTCGTGTCGTAATCGTAAAAATCGCTTCCGGGGTCGATCTCTCCCGGCTCGGATACGGTGACCGTGCCGTCGGGCGCGGTGAAGACCGCACATTCGATCTCGCGTCCTTCGATATACTCTTCGCAGAGCACCTTGTCGTCCCATTCAAACGCCGCATCGAACGCCGCGCAGAGCTCATCTCTGCCGTGCGCCTTCGATACTCCGACGGACGATCCCGCTCTCGAGGGCTTGACGAACACCGGATACGGCAGATTCCTCTCAATATGCGCGATAAGCTCTCTCTTCGCTTCGGGAGAGTTCCATTCGCGCCTGAGAACGGTAACGTCCTTCGCCGTGACGATTCCGGCAGCGCGAAGAACGGTTTTTGTCATCGCCTTGTCCATGCACAGCGCAGATGTTTCCGCGCGGCATCCGACGACACGCGCGCCCGCAAGCTCGAAAAGCCCCTGCACCGTGCCGTCCTCGCCCTGAGTGCCGTGGATGATCGGAAAAACAACATCGTATTTCAGCTGCTCGGTTTTCTCGCCGAACACAATCAGCGTATTTGAACCGTAGTCGGGACATACCGCACAGGGGCGGTTGCCCGCGTTATCGCACCATCTGCCGCTCTCGATCTCGGAAATATCTCCGCCGAAAAGATACCACTTTCCGTCGCGGCTTATTCCCACCTTTATCATATCGTACTTTTCAGCGTCTATGTTTCTCAGAACCGCCGACGCGGAAATGAGGGATACCTCATATTCACCGCTCCGCCCGCCGAAAAGCACGAGAAGCTTCGTTTTCATGTAAATTCTCCGTTCCCCGCCGAAAGGCGGCTTGAATAACGGACGCGCCCGATCACACCCGAACCGAAAGTATGCGGTCGCGCCCGGAAAAATCCTTAAGTATTTCGGCATCAAAGCCGCCGTCGGCGGCAATTTCGAGGGAAGCCGCGCCCTCGCCGCTTCCGATCTCGCAAAGCAGATATCCGCCGCGCTTCACGAAGCGCGTGTGCCGCCGCACAAGCTCACGGACGAAGGAAAGTCCGTCTCCGCCGTCGGTCAGCGCGATCTCCGGCTCAAAGTAAAGCTCCGGGGCAAGATCGCGCATTTCCTCCGCCGTCACATACGGCGGATTCGCCGTGATGATATCGTACACCCGCGCCGTTTCGTCGGTCGGCTGACTGCGATCGGAATGTTCACAAAAATCGGCAAAGCTGCCTGTGCTTTCGCCGTCCGACGATCCGCACATCATATCGCACGGTTTCCACGAAAACATATCCGCGCGGACGATTTTCAATCTGCCGTCAACTCCGGCGCGGCACGCATTCCGCTCCGCAAGGCGGCAGGCGCCGTCGGAAATGTCGAGCGCCTCTCCCGATGCGTCATGCCTGAGTGAAAGAAGAGAGACCGCCACGCAGCCGCTTCCCGTGCAGAGATCGAGAAAACGCCCGCCGTGCGGAAGAAGCTCCGCCGCGCGGCACACAAGCTGCTCGGTCTCGGGTCTCGGGATAAGACAGTCGGGGGATACCTCATACTCCTCATTCATAAAGTATGCGCTTCCGAGAATATATGCGAGCGGTTCCCGATTTATCCTGCGTTCCACCGCAGCCGAAAGCCCGTCTGAAAGGAGTTCTTCTCCATTCATGAGGACGAGCCTGCTTTTCGGGATTTTCAGAAAATGCTCCGCAAGAATATACGCTTCCGTGCGGCTTTCGCCGATCCCCGCCGCCGAAAGCGC
>URSW01000079.1 GCA_900550625.1 uncultured Eubacteriales bacterium | reverse complement strand
CCGCCGAAGGCACGGAGGCTTTGGCCGATTCGGAGCTTAACAGATTTGCTTCCTTTGTACGGGATTCTCTGCTTTCGGAGGATACCGCACCTCACGAAAGTATCTATGAAGATATGATCCAATTATACAAGGACGAGATCCGGAAAAAGGACGTCTGGATCTCAAGACTTTTCTGGTGTCTGGCAGGCATCATGATGTTTATTCTGTTCGTATTGGTATTTGATATTCTGAATCCGACCTTCGGGTTTGTGATGTATTAGGTATGCTCCGGCGGCGTTCGCATGTCCGCTTTGCAGGAGCTTGCCGCTCTGCTTTGACGCGGATATGTGAAAGCTCCGCGCGCTCCGCCGCCTCGCCGAAAAAAAAGCATCCGAAGATGCCTCAAGATATGACGATCGCCGTGCGTGATGTTTTCGATTGCGCAAAAGCGATATTGCCCGATCTGCCCGCGGTAATATTGTCGCCGCCCGCAAAACGAGTGTCGCCCGGCTTGCCGGACATTGCTGCGCAAAAATACCTCTCGCCGTAAAGCTGATATAACCGAAAACCGCACTTGCGATGCAAGTGCGGTTTTTTGGTGACGGCACAAAGATTCCGAACCCGGTGCCGCATTATTCTTTTCCGAAATTGTCAAGAGAACGCACTAATCAGATTCCGCTGCCAAATTATATTGTGACCGTTTGTAAATCATTTTGGTTCACCGCTAAAAATGTTTCATTTGTAATTTTCAGCCTGAAGTTCAAACATCTTATAATAGAATCCCTTCTCAGCCATAAGTGCCTCGTGCGTTCCGCACTCTGCAATTTCACCGTTCCTTACAACATAGATGTAGTCGGCGTTGACCACATTGGATAATCTGTGGGAAATGAGGATTGTGGTAGATGTGTTGGCTTTATCTAAGATCATCCTGTTCAGTTCTGCTTCTGCTATAGGATCAAGTGCAGCGGTTGGCTCATCAAAAATGAGAAGACCGAATTTCTTTGTCATCAGACGCGCGACCGCCAGCTTTTGTTTTTCACCGCCCGAAAGCATGATACCGTTTTCATCAAAATTTCTTGTTAAATCTGTATCGAAGGTAGCATTGTTCTTTTCAAGGACTTTATCAAGTGACAGACTTTTGAAAATAATATTCATTTCTTTATCATTAGCAGGTTCGTAGACGGACAGATTGTCTCTAAGCGGCAGCGAGTAAAGAGGAAACTCCTGAAAAGCTATTCCCACATTGTTTCTGTAATGTCTGAGTGCAATTTTCGTCAAAGGTTTTCCGTCAATAAGAATACTGCCTGAGTCAGGATCATACAACCTGAGAAGCAATTTAGTAAGTGTGGTTTTCCCTCCGCCGTTTTCTCCGACAATTGCGATTTTCTTCCCTTCGGGAATTTTCATATTGATGTTTTTCAACCCAAATCCGGAGTTCTCATATGTAAACGACACATTCCTAAGCTCAATATCATACGGCTTTACGGATTCATTAGTGCAACTCTCCTCGGTAGCGGCGTCAGGACAGTTTTCAATAACTGAGGGGAGCGACAGGAATTCCCTGATCTTTTTTCCGTACAAGCGTGAACTGTCAAGGTTAGTATAATATTTTGCGATTCCCTGAACCTTCCACGAAAGTGAGTTCGCTGCATTGAGAATTGCAACAAAGCTGCCGACCCCGACTTTACCTACGAGTATTAGACTGCAAACAATGGTCCTTATTACAAACGAAGAACCGTATTGAGAAACAGACTCAAGAAAACCGTAGAAAAATTCCTTAAGCTTGAATTTCTTTTGAATGGAGATATCCTGATTTACCAAGTCTTTGTATTTGGTTATCAGAATGTGAAAGATGTTTGTGCATTTGCTGTCCATAGCAGTATCTCGGTTGTAAAGAGTTCCCTGAATATATGATTTCATCCTATACACAGGAGTTGATTCTTCATTAAATTCCAAACTGAGTTTATTGCCTTTTTTCTCAATCAATACTTTAATTACCACTGTTACAAGAGTAACAATGAGTACATAAATTGTGGATGACAAAATATAAGCCACAAGGGTACTGATTGTTGTGATTAACGATATTGCAGCCGAAAAGTATGAAAATGTTTGTGCGGACTTCGCTGCATATTGACCGTATGAAAGAGTATAGGAGTCATAGAATTCGGGAGTGTCGAAATATTTGTAATCTACTTTTCTGATTTGATTATAAACCTCAATATCAATTTTTGCGGAGATCTCGGCTTGCTTAATGTTAAAATAAAAATATGCCATTCCGTCTCCCAGCATACCGAGTCCGATTTGTACTGCAAAAAAGATTACGAGTGTTATGATTACTTTAACAAATCCTTCTCCGGCGGTCAACTGGTTGATGGACGTTTCGAGCAGAAGTACCTCTAACATTGTCGACATTGTACCTATAATTGCTGACCATACAATATAAATGATAGAGTACAGCTTCCCATATTTCCAGTATGGTTTAAGCATAATTCCGAGATCGTTGAACCAAAGTTTGAATTTTTTGAATTTCATATTAATTGTGCAGTGTAGTACTTTACCACCTGTTCCCCCATTCTCTCCAAGGATGTTTTGTCAGATAAATATTTTGTTCTTCTGCAAAAGACAAAATAATTTCTTATCGTAACAGATACAATCAAACCCCGCCTGCGCTGAAAAATAAAATCCGGACGCAAAACTACATCCGGGATTTGGCTGTCGGCACTGCCGACCGACAGGGGTACAAAGATTCCGAACCCGGTGCCGCGTTATTCTTTTTACGACCTTCAAATCCGCCCGACCGCGGTGCATGAAGATTCGCCTCGCATCAAATCTTCGAGAACACTTCGTATCCCGTATCTCTATTAAAACAAATAGGCATCCGAGGATGCCTATTTGTTTTGGCAGGGGCACAAAGACTCGAACTCTGGACACGCGGTTTTGGAGACCGCTGCTCTACCAACTGAGCTATACCCCTGTATTCTGTTGTCGCAAAAAGTTCTATGCAGTAAAACCGAGATTCAGCCTTACGACGGAGTTGTGCGCACCGCGCCGAACTCGGGAACACGGTAAGTGAGTATGCAATTAAAACCTACGCTATACCGTGTCCATTGCAGTACGCGCACGGCACGAAGCGGTGCCGGACGCAATGTTTTATCAAATAGAACTTGCAGGAATTATTATACCATAACTCTTTTTATAATGCAATAGCTTTTTTTAATTTTTGAATTTTTCCGAAAAATCGCGCGTATTTTCGAGCCTCGTCAAAACATCCGACCCGCAAATCTCCCGGCATCCGGACTTTAGCATCTCTCGACTTTTTTCCTTTTTGCGCAAACAATTTAATGTGAGCTTTACTGCATTTCTGCAAGTTACCCCCGAAAAGCCCTGTTTCAAAGTTTTTCGACTCTCTTTTCCAATTAATTTTGATTATTACAAAAAAATTTATAACAAATAATCGCAAGGCTATTGACAAACGCTTCAATCAGGTATAGAATGGTAGACAGTAAAAGCAGTTAAAACCCGATCCGGATATATTCCGTGGATCGGACACCGCTTTTACCACTACCGACGCGCAAAAACGCGCGGAAAAAGGAAGAAGGCAGGAACAATGACAGTGGAATGCAGAATGACAAAGTCCTATATCAGGACGGACGAAGAGGAGGATACGCCGGTTTACGGAATCAGCTTTTTCAAGACGGGGTCGAAGCTGTTGGACACCCGGCGGGCCTTGGCAAGCGGCGACATCATCAGCTCCGAAAGGGCGATCAGGGATTTTTCCGACGTTTTTCTTTCGGAAGACGAGGCGGCGGAATTTTGCGCCGGCATAAACGAGAACGACCTCGATGAGATCCACATAGACGAGATCATACAGGACGCGGTAAACATAATTTCTTTCGTCTGATTCCGAGCAACCTTGCAAAAGATTCCATAAATCAGCAGATAAACGCCCCCTTTGTCTGTTGATTTATGGAATTTTTTCAATCAATTTCAAGAAAATTGTTGACAGCTGCCATAAAGTGGTATATAATGGTGATAGTTGGAATTCTTTGCTAATCCCCTGCCGAAATAATCTAAATATAATGAACCCGCCGGAGCGGGCAAACAACCATATAACAGAAAGGATGCTTTCGCACGGAACGAAGGCGGGACGCACAAATGAAGGTCATAGAATATCTGAAGAAATTTTTCTCGAACATGGCGTTCATGTTCAGGCGCACATGGAAATACGCCAAAAGCAAATATTTTTTGATGATCCTCGATTCGGTGAAATCTACGGTGCAGCCGTTCGTGCTTCTCATAATTCCGAAATATATTCTCGACGAGCTTGCCTCCGAGCGCAGAGTGGATGTCACTCTGCGATACATAGGCTATTACGCCGCCGCCGTAGTGGGCTTCAATCTGATCTCGCTCATAATAAGCAGGTTCGGCTCGGATCAGAGCATGAAAATAGATCACCGCGTAGCCATGGATCAGCACACGAAATGGCTTCACATGGATTACGACAAATTCGAGAACGGAAGAGTCCGCGATCTCGAGGCACGTTCCGTCTCGGCGGCGGAGCCTCGGAATTTCGCCGAGGATAAGGTACTCGGCTTTATCTCGAACCTGATTCGCCTCGGCGGATATACCTACATAATCATGTCACTTCACCCGATAATGATCCTCTTCATTCTCACGGTCATCGCCGCAAACACGCTTATCGCAAGGCGCAGTGCCAAGCTCGGCTACGAATACACCACGGCAATGACTCGTCTGTCTCGACGCTTCAACTACATATTCCGCACAATGGTAGATTTCAAAGTCGGCAAGGACGTGCGCATAAACGGTGCCGACAGCTGGCTGAAAAGTAAATTTGAAAAGGAATCCGAGGAATACATTCGGGATCACCGCGCGCAGCAGAGAAAGCTGCTCGGCATAAACACGCTCTCCGACATAATAGGACTCATACAGACCGTCGTGATGTACGGATACTGCGGATACCTTGCGATCTCAGGCGGGATCACGGTCGGATCGTTTACGGTGTTCCTCGGCGCACTAACCGCGTTCACCGGAACCTTCAACGAATTCGTTAAACGCTTCCCCGCGCTCGGACTGCTCTCGAAATACATCGACGACTACAGGGAATTCCTGCGCTGCGCGGAGCATGAGGGAAAGGAGCTTGAAACCTCCGACATCTCCGCGCTTCCCGAGCACTGCGACATCGAATTCGTAAACGTATCCTTCAAATATCCGGACACCGACCGCTACGTCCTTAAAAACATAAACATTAAGATAAAAGCGGGGGAGCGGCTGTCGATCGTCGGCTACAACGGTGCCGGCAAATCTACATTTATAAAGCTGCTCTGCCGGTTCTACAAGCCCACCGAGGGAAAAATTCTGCTCGGCGGAGTCGATATTTCGACCTACCCTCTCCCCGAATACCGCCGGCGGCTCGCCGTGGTGTTCCAGGATTATCAGCTTTTTTACATGTCTGTCAGATACAATATCGTCCTCAACCTCGAAGAGGACCCGGAGCGCGTGAGAAAAGCGCTCGCCGAAAGCGGTATCCTCGAAAAGATCGAAGGGCTGGAGAACGGAATCGACACCTCCTACGGTCGGATCCTGTACTACCATTCGCGCGACTTCTCCGGCGGCGAGACACAGAAAATCGCCTGTGCAAGAGCGTACTACAGGGATTCGCCGATCGTCATCCTCGACGAGCCGACCTCGGCGCTCGACCCCGTAGCGGAAACACAGCTTTACGGGCGCTTCAACGAGATCATCGGAGACAAGACCGCCGTCTACATTTCACACAGACTTGCAAGCGTCAAGTTCTGCGACTCGATCGCGGTGTTTGCCGACGGCGAGCTTGTCGAGCGAGGAACGCACGCCGAGCTCATGAAGAAAAACGGGATATACGCGGACATGTTCACAAAGCAGGCGCACTACTATATAGAAAACGGAACAGACGAAGAGACAAGCGAGGAAATCACGGCGTAAGTGCCGTGCAATACCTCATGCCGCAAAAAGAAAGGAAGCTTTCGCCGCGCGAAAGCATTGCAGGATTATGACAAAGGAAGAACGCCGCGCAATGCGGCTTGAAAGAAAGCAGAACGCAAAGGAAGCGAAGGAAAAGAACCGCGAAAACTGCGGAACGCTGAAGGAACAGTACGCCAACCTCTGGTTCATATACAAATTCATATTCCGCACCTCGCCCAAGCTCGTTTTCATAAGAATACCGCTGCTCATGCTCCAGACCGTACAGGCTATGGTCTCCATATTCTTCGTACGCGAGATCATAAACGAGCTGACAGAGGGAAAGAGCATCCGGCGCGTGATTGTCCTCGCCGGGGCGATGGCGCTGACCGCATTTGCGCTCAGCACCTTCTCCGCCTTTTTGGGAAGACGCGACTCGATTGAGGGGGACCGCTTCAACTTCAAAGTGCAGAAATATCTCGCCGAATCGGTCATGGAGATGAGCTACGAAACGATCGAAAACCCCGATATGCAGAATTACGTCAGAATGGCGCAGTACAACCGATTCGGCATCGCACTTCAGTACACGACCGCGGTGGTGTCCGGAATATTCAACCTCATCGGAGTCGGCGCGATCGTGTTCACGCTCAATCCGACGGTCATTCTGATAATCGCCGTGACGAGCACGGTGCGTTTTCTGCTTGAACGGTATCAGAGAAATTTCCCACGCCTGTTTTCCATGCGCCGTATACAGTATCTGCGCAACAACGATTATTCCCTCGGTCTGATGAGAGATATCAAGTTCGGCAAGGAGATTCGCATCGCAGATATCGGGGACTGGCTCGCCGGATTTGCCGAAGAGACGTGGAGAGACAAGCTTTTCCCCATTGACAGGGAATTTACGAGAAAGTACCTCGGCTTCGGCAACATAAACAGCATTCTCGGTGCCGTGCAGGATATTCTCGTGTACACGGTGCTCGCCCTCGAGGTAATATTCAGCGCGATGACCGTCGGCGACTTTTCCATGTACCTCACGGCGGCGAATACCTTCTCCGGCGCCATCATGGGCGTTGCAGCGAACTACTCCTACCTCATGCTGGAAACGACATGGTATATCAAGGATTACCGCCGCTGCCTCGACCTCGTAAAGAAGCAGCGCGAGGAGGGCGGAAAGACTCACATCGGTGTTCCCGCAAACGCCAAAATAGAATTCCGCGACGTTTCCTTCAAGTACCCCGACACGGATAACATTGTGCTCAGCCATGTAAATATAACGATCGAGGCAGGAGAAGCGCTTTCCGTGGTCGGTATCAACGGCTCCGGAAAGACGACCTTCGTCAAGCTGCTCTGCCGGCT
This sequence comes from uncultured Eubacteriales bacterium, assembly GCA_900550625.1. Taxonomy (GTDB): domain Bacteria; phylum Bacillota; class Clostridia; order Oscillospirales; family CAG-272; genus UMGS1312. The sequence continues at coordinate 214 of URSW01000079.1, read as the reverse complement.
TTACGAACCGACAGAAGGCGATATCTTCATAAACGGCGTGAATTCCAAGGATATCCCGCTGACCGAATACTACCGCCTGCTCGGAGTGGTGTTCCAGGACTTCTCGCTCTTCAACTTCACCGTCGGCGAAAACATAACCATGAGCACGGAGCACGACGAAGAGCGGCTGCGCGAGAGCATAAAAAAATCCGGGCTTGAGAGCAGGATCGAGACC
>URSW01000078.1 GCA_900550625.1 uncultured Eubacteriales bacterium | reverse complement strand
CTCTTCCGCGCTCTGCCTTGCATTTTGGGAATCCCGTTCGGCGTTTTGCCGAAGATAAAGACGGCGCGCACTCGCCTGGGGAGCAAAATCTCCGCCGAGGATGCGCCGATCGGGGCTTATATTTCCGCAGTGTGCGGCTAAGAAGTAAGCGGAGGTAAAATTTCGTATAAATTTTGTTTTTGCTATTGCATTTCTTTTCAGGCTGTGCTATAATATTTTGCGTTCGGCAGACTTCGGAGGCATAGCTCAGCTGGTTAGAGTGCTTGCTTGACATGCAAGAGGTCACTGGTTCGATTCCAGTTGTCTCCACCAATCGCAAAACGGCGAAAACCGCCGCAACGCCTATATTTACGGGCGTTGCGGCGGTTTTTCCTATGTGCCGTTTTTTCTCTTTGAGGCAGCCGAAACCAATAAGCATCAGCACTTCAACACAGTTCGGTTTTATCGAAAAAAGTGCTAAAAAATGTTGAGTTTTTCATCGGGATCGGTGAAATAAGGACCTATTCAAAGCAGGATCGTCACCGCAAAAAAATGCCGGGATTATGCCGGAAAGAAAGCCGAGAACAGAGGGAATCATATGAAAAAGAAGCGCACGGGTTCTTTGAAGGAAATTGTCAGAAACAATTCTTTTGCTGTTTCTCTTATATGGAAGCATTGCCCGTTCAAGATAGTTTACAGCTTTCTGCGTTCCTTTGCGGACGGAATTTTGGGGACGGCAGAGCTGTTCTTTATCGGTCATGCGATCAGCCTTGCGGCATCGGGGAGTTCTTACCTTGATGTCTGTAAATATTTAATGATATACATAGCAATAAACATTTCGTACAACGTGATAACCGCAGTTCTGACCGCAAAATCGGAACCGGTATTCAATTACAAAATCGGATGCGGTATAAAGCGGATGTTTCTTCAAAAGGCTCTGGATTGCGATCTCCGATGCTACGAAGACACGCAATTTTACAAAGATTTCACCATTGCCGCCGCTCAGTGTATTCCCCGTGCGGAAGCTGCCCTGAGCATGATATCCGGTCTGATCACGTCGATTACCGCGCTGTGCAGCTTGGGTGTCCTTTCATATCTTATCGATCCGGTAGTTTTTCTGTTTTTCCTTGCACCTGTTTTTTCGTTGTTTATCAACGGAAAGAAATCAAAAACAGAATTTAGGATGTACGGCAAACAAACCGAATATAACAGGCAGAAAGATTATTGCGTGCGCACGTTTTTCAGACCGGAATATGCCAAGGAAATGCGCGTATCAAATATTTCGGCACCCATATTGGCAAGATTTAAGGACGCGGTGGACAACAGTATTGCGCTTTATAAATCCGAAGGAATGAAGTGTGCCGTGTTGGGCTTTATTCAGAGTGTCTACAGCGAGCTGTTCTCCAACCTGTTCATTCTGCTGTATGTCGCATACCGGATGCTGATAAGCAAAAGCATTCAAATGGGAGACTGTATTATTGTTGTCAAAGCGATCAGCGACATGAACTACGCAATGCAGGGATTGATCGGTGTCTTAAGTGCCTTTCGTGAAAACGCATTGTTTGTAAGCAACGTTAAAACCTTTTTGAACTACAAATCCTCCATAGAAAGCAGCAGTCACGGTTATACCGCGGAAAACGGAGATATTGTTTTCAAAGACGTGTCATTCCGTTACGACGGAGCCGCGGATGATACCTTAAAGCATCTGTCTTTTCATTTGAAAAAGGGAGAAAAAGTAGCCGTAGTCGGGTTAAACGGTGCCGGAAAGTCCACTTTGGTAAAGCTTCTTCTGCGGCTTTACGATCCTACAAACGGAAGCATTTGCCTGAACGGAACGGAAATCACAGAGCTAAATCTTAACTCGTACCGTGATATGTATGCCACTCTCCTTCAGGACTACCATAGCTTTTCAATGAGTGTAAAAGAAAATATTTTGTTGAGAAATGAGCGTGACGGCGACGACATCATTGTTGAATCGGCATTATGTAAAAGCGGATTCAAGGAACGCGTCGGCAAGATGGAAAAAGGAATCGACACCACGGTCGGAAAGGAATTTGACGCGGACGGCGAGGTGCTGTCCGGAGGAGAATATCAAAAATTGGCGTTGGCGCATGTTTTCGCAAAAGGAAGTCCCATTCTGATTCTTGACGAGCCGTCGTCTGCCCTTGATCCCGTTTCCGAAGCCGAAATGTATAAAAACATTACCGAATCGTGCGGTGATAACACAGTGATCTATATATCTCACAGAATGTCCTCCGCAAAAGCCGCGGATCACATCCTGTTTATCGAAAACGGCTGTCTTGCCGAAGAAGGATCTCATACCGAACTCATTGAGAAAAACGGAAAATATGCGGAGCTGTTCAGAATACAGGCACAAAATTACGGCGTAAAATGACACAGATAAGGTCAAAACGAGAGGATCAACTGCAATGAAAAATAACCACGGTACCGTAAGCAACATATGCTACGCATTGAAACTGATTCGGACGTGTTCTCCGCATTATCTCCTGTGGGAAATCGTGTACGGTATCCTTTTGGGAATATGGGGATCGGCAGCGGTCGTTTTTACACAGATCTTTTATAATGCGCTGTTTGAGGACGGAGATTTCTCCGAAATTCTTCGGATCGTCGGAATTATGCTTATACTGACGGTTTTATATCAATTCTGGTCGCAATGGTACACAAGCGTATTCAGACCGAAGCTGCGCGCCCGCCTGCAGTACGGCGTAAACAGAATCCTGTTTGAAAAGAATGCGGAGCTTGATTTGGACTGCTACAACAATCCGGAGTTTTACAACGATTTTGTCTGGGCGATGAGCGAATGCGACTCTCAGCTGGCGGGAGTTGTCGACAGTATTTCGAACACTTTTCAGCACGTTCTTGCTTTCGTTATTTCTTCGGGCGTTATGGCATCGGTGAGCCCCGTTCTTGCGATCGTTGCAGTGCTGACGAGTATTATACATATTGTTCTGCAAAGATTTTGGATAAAATCCGACCTGAAGCGAAAGCTTGCTTTGACTCCGTTTAATCGAAAAAATGCTTATTACGAGTCATTATTCAACACCCCCGATTATGCGAAGGATATGCGCACAAGCCGCGTTTCGGAGATTCTCTCCGAAAAGTACACCGAAAACCAAAAGCAAATCAAGGATACACATATTAAGTACAATTCAAAGCTGCTGAAATACATTATCCCGTTCAACCTGCTGTCCGGTATCATGCAGCCCATCGTATACGGAATTTTATTTTATCAGATAATCGTTCAAAAGACATTGGGAATGGCATCGCTGGCAGTTGCTTTTACCGCATTTTGGTCTCTCCGCTACCGCATACAGGGTGTAATAGATTTATTTTTAAAATACAGTCAGCACGGTCTGTATATCGGGCAGATTAGAAAGTACATGTCATATTGCTCCGCCGTGCGTTTCGGGGACATAGCTGCTCCTGCGTTTCAGTCTATGGAGCTGAAAAATGTATCCTTCGGATATGTGCCCGGCAAAACTGTTCTGAACAACATAAGCATGAAGATCAATCGCGGTGAAAAGATCGCAATCGTCGGATACAACGGAGCCGGCAAAAGCACATTGATCAATCTGCTTTTACACCTTTACAATCCCGAGCAGGGTGAGATCCTGTACAACGGAAAAAGCATTGAAGAGTTTGACAGTGCCTCCATACATTCGAGAATAGGCGTTGTTTTGCAGGACTACCGAATTTTTGCGCTGCCGCTTTCCGAAAATGTTCTGCGTGACAAATTCGAAGAATCCGACGAAAGCAGAATACGGTATGCATTGGAAAACGCTTGCTTTGAAAGCAAGTTGCAGACATTGCCCGACGGGATCTGTTCCGAAATGACAAAAGAGTTTTACAAAGACGGTGTCAATCTGTCCGGCGGAGAATCGCAGAAGGTCGCCATTTCCCGAATCTTTGCATCTCCTTTTGATGTAATAATAATGGATGAGCCTTCTGCCGCTCTCGATCCGAAGGCGGAACACGATCTCAGTATTAATCTTGCAAAGCACTCGAAGGAAAAGACCGTGATCATCATATCGCATCGGCTGTCGACGACATGCGCAATGGACAAAATATATATGTTTGACGGCGGAAAAATAATCGAAGAGGGGTCTCATTCCGAATTGATGGAAGCCGGCGGGAAATATGCACAGATCTTCAACATGCAGGCTGAAAAGTATCAGTGATGCGGCAATACAGGTTATAAACGGGACATTTTCAAACGGTCGGCGCGTGAAAGCGGATTTCGTCGGCATGACATTTCTCAAAAATAAGCTGCCGCGACGGGCAATCGAGTAATCTTCCGTTCTGCCGATTTCCCGCGTTTTATAAACCGTCCTGCATATCGCCGTGTCCGGGCTTCGGCAGCTTCCACCGGAATGCCGCCGCCAGGAGTCTCAGCGCGACGACTGCCGAGCCGCCGATAAACGATGCTGCGGTGAGACCTATGTAATTTCTTAAAAAGACGCAAAGCACCGCACCGATGAGCGACGCACATGCATAAAAATGCTTCACGAAAACATACGGGCGCTCACCTGCCAGAACATCTCGCAGAACTCCTCCGCCGACTCCCGTGAGCACACCGACGCAGACGAGAAGAAACGGACCGTAATCCCCGCTTTTCTCAAGCGCGGTCTGTATTCCGACGACGGTGAAAACGCCGAGCCCGAGCGAATCCATGACGAGCATGACGATCTCGTAGGCGCGGTTCCCTCCGATCAGGCGCCGGACCTGCGGGATAAAGACCGCGAGCGACGCCAATGCGGCGACGGCGGCATAAACGGGATTTTCAAACATCGCGGGCGGCGTTATTCCGAGCATGATATCGCGCAGAACTCCTCCGCCGAGCGCCGTACACGCGCCGAGCATAATTATTCCGAAAAGATCCATTTGCTTTCTGAACGCACTCACCGCGCCCGAAACGGAAAACGCAACAATGCCGATAAGCTCAACGAAAAAAGCAGTTCACCCTTCAAAAGATCAGCTCCTCCAAAACAAACGTATGCATTTATTTATAACATATTCCCTGCCAAAGCGCAAGAAGAAGATAAAAAATTCCGACGCAGAAAAACGTCGGAATTTTTCTTTCCGTATCGGATATTGCGTAAAGCATTCGGGCACTTGGCGCGAGGCGATCGGCGCAGCGGCGAAAATCCGTCGGTACGGCGCAAAGCGTCATGTCAAAGCCGTAACGAAACTATCGCGCCGAGCCCGAGATCGTCCCTCCGCCGATCACCGTATCTCCGTCGTACAGGACGAGCGCCTGACCCGCGCAGACGGCGCGCTGAGGCTCGTCGAACGTGACGGTCAGCTCATCCGTCCCCGTCTGCACGACTGTCGCGCTTCGTTCTTTCTGACCGTAGCGTATTTTTGCGCTCAGCCGCATCGGCCGTTCGATGTTTTCGCAGGCAATGAGGTTGATATTGTCCGCGGTGAGCGTCTTTGAATAAAGCTCCTCTTCCCTGCCGAGCGTGACCGTGTTTGAGGCAGGATCGGTCTTGCAGACGTAAAGTGCTTCGCCGAACGAAATCCCGAGCCCGCGCCGATGTCCCACGGTATATCTTGCAATGCCGCGATGACGTCCGAGGACATTCCCGCGGCAATCGACGAAATCGCCGGGCAAGAGGGATTTTTTCGTATATGATTCGATAAAATCCGCGTATCTTCCGTTCACGACGAAGCAGATATCCTGACTGTCGCGTTTTTTTGCGTTCAGAAAGCCCCTCTCCTCGGCGATCCTTCGAACTTTCGGCTTCGTAAGCTCACCGAGCGGAAATTTCGTATGTGCGAGCTGCTCCTGCGTCATCGCATAGAGGACGTAGCTTTGATCCTTATTGAGGTCATACGCCTTTTTCAGAAGATATCTCCCGGAAGAATCGCGCTCGATTCTCGCATAGTGCCCCGTCGCGGTGTAATCGAAGCCGAGCTCGCGTCCGCGTCTGTAAAGCCTGTCGAATTTCAGGAAGCGGTTGCAGTCTATGCACGGATTCGGAGTGGTGCCGTTTTCGTATGATTGCACGAATCTTTCGATAACCTCGCGTCTGAAATCCTCGGCAAAGTTAAAGACGTAGAACGGCATACCGAGCCTGTACGCCACGCTCCGCGCATCCTCGGCATCGTCAGCCGAGCAGCATCCCCTTTCCCGCGAAACGCAGACGTCTTCGTTTTCGAAAAGCTTCATTGTAACCCCGACGCAGTCAAATCCGCTCTTCTTCATCAGGTATGCGGCGACCGAGGAATCGACCCCGCCGCTCATGGCAACTATCGCTTTTTTATTCATCCTTTCATTCCTCTTGCGGTACGCTTTCCCTCTCAGATGCTTTCGTAATCCTTCTCGCAGCTTCTCATCGCAAGAATCGTGCGGTCGATCAGGTCGTCAAGCTCCCATCCGAGCATCTCGGCGCCTCTTTCTATCACCTCGCGCGAGCATCCGGCGGCGAAGGCGGAAGTTCTATACTTCTTCTTCACCGACTTCACCTCGAGGTCGGAGACGCTCTTCGAAGGACGGACGAGCGCCGCCGCGCCGATAAGCCCGGTAAGCTCATCGATCGCGTAAAACACCTTCTCCATCTCATGCTCCGGCTTCACATCAACCGTAAGCATATACCCGTGGCTTGCCACGGCATGAATCAGCCTTTCGTCGATACCGCGCGAGCGCATTATCTCCTACTCCTTAATGCAGTACAGATCGGGATATTTTTCAAAATCGAGATCGTGCAGAAGTCCCCCCCCAGAAATCCTCTTCGTCCGCGCAGCCGAGCTCCCGCGCAAAATACCTCATAACTCCTTCGACCGTCACGGCGTGTTTCAGATGAAAGTGCTCTTTGTTGAATTCCGTAAGCAGTTCCCACGCTTCTTCTCTTGTAATCACGTCCTTTTTATCCGGCGGCTTACCGGGTCTCAGATAAACCTACCGTTTCGATATGTTTATCATAATATCGCGTCCCGGATTTATCAATACCGAATCCCGATAATAAATATTTTCTCGGCGCATTTTCGAAAAAGCTTCGGTTTCTATTGATATCCGAAGCTTTTTGTGGTATCATTTGTACAGTAAAAAATAACCTTCACGGGGAGAAACAACAATGCTTGTTATCGGACTTGACGTAGGCACCACCGGAACAAAAGCCATCGTGTGCGATGAAAAAGGAAAAATTCTCGGCAACGGATACAAGGAGTACGAGCTTATCTGCGATCGCGCGGGATTCGTTTCCCAAAAGGCTGCGGATTGGTGGGATGCCGCAATATATGCGGTACGGCATGCGACGGAAAACATCGACCGTTCGCAGATCGCGGCGATATCCCTCTCGACGCAGGGAGCAAGTATGCTCGCCGCCGACAAATACGGCAATGCACTTTCGGAGGTCATCACATGGATGGACAACCGTGCGGTAGCCGAGTGTGAAGAGCTCGACCGCACCGTAGGCTCTGAAACGATATACAAAAAATGCGGCTGGCGGCTCACCCCCGCGGGAGATGCCGCGAAGATCATGTGGCTCCGCGCCAATATGCGCGAC
>URSW01000077.1 GCA_900550625.1 uncultured Eubacteriales bacterium | reverse complement strand
CCGACGAGAGAGTAGACAGCCGACTCGGAGGTCACAAGTCCGTCGGAATACAAAGTTTCGGACGACCCCGGCTCTGCCGTTGCCGGAACTGCACATAAAATAAGAGTCATTGCGGCGATCACAATGGATACGATCCGTCGTTTCATTTTTTAATATCCTTTCTGCTTTTTTTGCTTAATTGTATCATAAGTACAGCGCGATGTCAATCGCAAAGCATGAGATTGTGCACCGTGCGGGGAACATCCCGAAAAAACGATATCCCTCCGCAAAACGGAGGGATATGCGGGCGGGGCATTATTCGTCCTCCGCCTCTTCTTTTTTCTTTTCGGTTGCGCTTACCCATTCGAGACGCCGCTCATGAAGCCCGTCGGAATGGAGAAGCAGATGCTCGGTCTCGACGTCGATCGGAACACCGTCGTCTGGAATCTTCGTGAGTCTGGAGAACACAAGCGAACCGATCGTGTCTATTCCTTCCTTATCCTCAAGCGAGATCCCGGTCTCCTCCTCGAATTCGTCGAGAGGGCACGATGCGTGAACGAGCCATGTCGAATCTCCGGTGCGGCTTATTTCGGGATCGCGGTCGTCGGGGGTGTCGGACTCGTCGTAAATGTCGCCCACGATCTCTTCGAGAAGGTCCTCCATGGTCACGACTCCGCACGCTTCGCCGTATTCGTTTACGACGATCGCCATGTGCTGTCCCTTCTGCTTCATTTCGCGGAGCACGCTGTCCGTCTGCATGGATTCCGGCACGAACAGCGGCGCACGCACAAGCTCGGTGAACGGACGCGGAGAGCCGGAGAGACGGTCTGTCAGATATTCTTTGGCGATGAGTATTCCCGTTACCGAGCCGATATCGTTTTTATAGACCGGATAGCGCGAATATCCCGTATCGGAAATTGTTTTCAGTATTTCATCGTCGGGAGTGCCCTCGCATATCGCGGTAACATCCATGTAGTGGGTCATTATCTCGCGAACGGAATGCTCCGAAAAATCGAAGATGTTTTCGATCATTTCACGCTCTTCGGAATTGAGCGCACCCGAGGTCTCGCCTTCGTCAACAAGCTTCAGAATCTCTTTTTCGGTGACATCCGTCCGTGCGGCGTCCGGCTCGACGGAGAAAAGCTTCAGTATGAGTCTTGAGATCAGCGCGGGAATTCCCGCAAAAATCAGAGAGAATTTACACGCCGCGTCGGCGGCTTTCTGAGCCGGAACAAACGATGCGGCATTACCGGCAACGGCGGCGGGTATGTATACTCCGAAGCAGAGTATCACGAGCGCCGACACGCAGATCACGATCGGCAGTGCGAGAAAGCTTACGGTGTCCGGAAGTGCTCGTTCGAGTTTTTCGGCAAATGCATAAGAAACGCAGACCGAGGCGGCAAGCGCACAGAAAACCGCGGAACAAGCAAGACGATAGCGGCAGGCATTACGTTTTCTGTAAAGCTTCAGTGAAAGAGGCTCTTCGTCCTCCTCTTCGGATTCGTCCGGAATACGGATCGCCGAGAGTACGGATGCGCTGAATGAAAAAAATGCACAGAAAACGGTAAAGATAATGCAGATCGTAAGACATCGCCCGAGAGGGTCCATTGAATTATATCTCCTGTGTTTGGATTAGATTCAGAGAATCTCAATTGGTTATCAGTATAGCATGATATTACGCATTTGTCAATAACAAAACGATAGTGTGCGTCGATCGTTCGGCAGAGTGATCTTTCAAAGGCTATGGTAATAAACTGCCTCGGATGTGCGTCGGACGATCTGTTCCGCGATTTCATCGATCGGGAATATGCACCGCCGTCTTGCGGGAAAGACAGAAAAAGCTTTCTCCCGAGGAACAGAGCGGAATTTTTGCGGCTGCGGATACATCGGTCGGGAGCATGGAAAAACAAGCGAAAAATAACATGCCGACGGTTGCGCCGATGCTGCGGCGGACCGTCGGCTTTACCGTATGCACGGACCTTGCCGGAAGAGAGTCCTTTATTCGACGTTCGAAATTCGCTAAAACATTCCGGCTACAGCGTATATTATGCCGTACAGGAATCCGGCGAAGGTACCGTACAGTATGACGGGGCCGGCGATCGTGAAGATTTTTGCCCCGACGCCGAGTACAAAGCCCTCCGCTTTTGAATCGATCGCGCACGATGCGACCGCGTTTGCGAATCCGGTTATCGGAACGAGCGTTCCGGCGCCTGCGTGCGATGCGATCTTGTCGAATACGCCGAGTCCGGTGAGAAGCACCGCAATGAAGATCAGCGTAACCGAAGTGAGAGACGCGGCATCCTTCTTTTCGAGAAACATACGGTAAACGTTCCCGAGCCCCTGTGCCGCTGCGCATATTGCTCCGCCGAATAAAAATGCGCAGAGGCAGTTTTTCATTATCGGCGACCCCTTCGATGCGCTTTCGGCGAGCTTTTTGTAGTTTTTCTTATCCAAAATCCGACCTCCGTTCGGCACGCACCGTTTTTGCGGACCGACCGCTTTGCACAGCGCCGCGGTGCGTGATGCTAAAGATATTATTCTCATTTTTTCTCACATTATAAGAAAATATTTGACGGCTTTCGTTTTTTGTAGTATAATGCATTTGTAAAGCGGTCTTCTGCCGATTTGCGGATTACCGCATTTTCAAAAAAGAAAGAAGGTAACGGTTCATGTCTATTTGGGATGATATTGCAAAAAGTGCTTCGGACGCGGCATCGTTTGCCGTAAGAAAAACGGGAGAATTCACGTCTCTGGCAAAGATGAAGCTTGCACTTCACACGGAGGAGACGAAGCTTTCGGATTGCTACAATGAGATAGGCAGACTTTATTATATGTATCAGCGTGAGGGAAAGGACCTCGTCTCGGAGATTGCGCAGCGCATTGCGGATGCGGATCTCGTCCGTGAGCGCATAGCTGCGATCAAATCGGAAATATGCGATCTTCAGGACAATATGATCTGTCCGTCATGCGGTGAGAAGATAAGCAAAAATTTTGAGTTCTGCCCGATCTGCGGAACGAGACAGACAAAAAAATCGCAGGAGTCCGGCGGCGAAACGACAAAAGCCGAGGACGAAGCAGCTAAGGAATAATTGACCGTAAAAAAAGACAAGCAGGAGCAAAAGCCCCTGCTTGTCTCGGCTTGTGATGAAATCAGTCGGCATAAGATATCTGTGAAACCGTGTATCCTCTGTTCTCGAGGGACGCGACGAGGCCGTCGTCTCCGAGCATATGCGCAAGTCCGACAACGTAAAATACGTTTTTGTGATCTCGGAGATATTCCGATGCGCGTTCGACCATGAGCTTGTTTCGGACTACGGTCATGGCGTTGTTGTATTCTTCGGCGGCGGCTTTCTCTTCATCGGTCGCCTCTTCGTCATCCTCGGAGAAAAGAAGATCGTCAAGAACATCCGTCTTTCCGTATTTCCATGCGTCGTACAGCTCTTCGAGAGATGAAGAGTAATTCTTTATATACTCCGGATCGACCGTCGACGAAAGGAGAAGCTCCTGTGTGCTTTCGGAAAGAGTTGCGAAAGCGTATTCGGTCTCCATGTAGTCCTCTATTTCGAGAATTTCGATCCCGAGCTTTTCGGAGTTTTTGAGGAAATAACGGTCAACGCCGAAATCGGATGAAAATCTGCTTTCTTCCGTCAGCGCCTGATCGATGATCTGACTCCAGATCACCGGAAAATAGTAGTCCATCATCGAGTTGTAGTAGCCGAAATGGTCGAGTACGCCGCGCGCTGTTTTGTACAGGTCCTTGTCTATGTGCGCCGATATCGTGGTGGAATCGGTGTAGATGAACATCTTCATCATTTCGATCTGCGCGTTTGTATCGCGCTCGAGCGAGATCACGTCGGATTCGACTGCGAGATAGGCGCATGAATTATATGCGTCGTAAATTTCGTCTGGGTAAAGATTCGTATCCACAAGCCCGACGTGAATGGAGCCGAGCAGATAGAAATCCCCTTCGTATCCGTTGCCGGATACCTTCCAGAAAAGCGGCTCGGAGACATCTCCGCTTCCGGACGGGGCAAGCTTTTTGTCATCGGGTATGGGATCGCTTTCGGATTCGAATGCGCTTACCGATGAAGGATTGTCGTTTTGCTCGATTACCGATTTGTCGATGAAGGCGAGCATGCCGCACGAGGTCAGCACGGAGGAAAAGCAGAGTACGAGCACGAGCAGGGACAGCGTTATTCTTTTTCTCATTTTGCTTTTTCGCTTTTCAGGTAGGAAAAGCGTCCTTTCTTGACGGAATGAGGTCGGCGGAATCGGGTATTTCGGAATGTGTTTTCTGCGGGCGGGACCTGCTCCCGGACGTGCGCCCGACCGATTCGCACATTGTATTCCGGATATCGGAACACACGCGCCGTTTCCCGGCATGGTCGGTTAGGGCATTCTCGCAGAGAGGATGCCGATCGTTTTTTCTTTAAGTATATCATATCCGGCGCAAAAAAGCAACTTTGTATTTTTATTACATGACACGCGGCGAAAACCGATGCGATTTCGCACGCGCACAAATCATAAGAACGGCGGCGGGGCACTTCATCCTCCGCCGAACAAAACAAATTCACGCCGAACGGCGTACGGAGGAATCGGATTATGGATGATTTTATGAATACCGTGACGGAGAAGATCGTTCCCGAAGCGATCAGGCTTATTATAGTTATCGTGCTTGCTGCGGTCTGCTTCTTTCTCATAAAGCGATTTACAAAATTTATCGCGCGTCCGGCGCACCTGTCAAAGCTCAGCCCGTCGGTCAAAACGTTTCTCGTGAGCTTTCTTTCGATCGCGCTGAAAACGCTCACGGTGATAACGGGCGCGTCGATGCTCGGTGTCCCGATGGCATCCGTGGTCGCCGTTATCGGCTCTGCGGGACTTGCATTCGGACTTGCGCTTCAGGGAGGACTTTCAAACATAGCGGGCGGATTTATGATACTGATATTCAAGCCGTTTTCCGTCGGGCATTACATCGAGGTCGGCTCCTTCGCCGGAACGGTTACTGATATCGGTGTGTTCTACACCACTCTTCTCACATATGACAACGTAAGAGTTGTGATCCCGAATTCCACCGTCACCTCCGGAACGGTCGTCAATTATTCCTCCGAGGAGAAGAGAAGAGTTGATATCGATTTCACGGCGGCATATTCGACAGATGTGGAAAAGGCGAAACGCGCGATTCTCGAGGCGGCTTATTCAACGGGGAAGATACTTCCGGAGCCGTGCGCCGAGGTCGTGCTGACCGAGCACGGAGAAAGCGCTCTGAAACTTTCGCTTCGCGCGTGGTGCGCAACCTCGGATTATTGGACGGTCAAATTTGAAACGACGGAAAAAGTAAAGGCGGCATTTGACCGCGAGGGAATCGAAATTCCGTTCCCGCAGCTCGACGTCCACCTTGACAAATGAATATTCAGGACTCTTCACCGGGAAAACTCATTTTCCCGGTGATTTTTTTCTGTCCGGCTTTGATTTTACATTGTCCCAATAAGCCTTGGCAGCCTGTTCGGTCTTGTTTGTTCCGAATTCGTAATATTTCCGTCCGCGCAGATCCTCAGGCAGATATTCCTGACGGAGATAGTCGTTTTCGTAATCGTGCGGGTAGCGGTATCCTTTGAACTTCGGCGATCTCAGTATTTCCGGCACCACGGTTCCGCGCCCGGCGCGTATGTCCTCGGCGGCGCGGTCGAGCGCACAGTACGCCGTGTTTGACTTCGGAGCATTTGCCAGAGTTACCGCCGCGTTTGCAAGCGGAATGCGCGCTTCGGGAAGTCCGAGCTCCTTTGCGCTTTCGACGCACGCGCGCACAATGACCGCCGCCATCGGATATGCCTGCCCGATATCCTCGGAGGCTATCACCATGAGGCGGCGGCAGGGGGAGATTATATCGCCCCCTTCGAGAAGCTTTGCGAGGTAGAATACCGCCGCATCCGGATCGGAGCCGCGGATGGATTTCTGAAATGCGGAAAGCAGATCGTAATGCACGTCTCCGTCGGCATCGAATCTCCCAGCGGCGACAGACGGAGTGAGGGAACGGACGAATTCCTCGTCCACCGTATCGGTGCCGCTTCCCTTTGCGCAGTTTACGGAAAGCTCGAGCATCGTAAGCGCACGGCGCACGTCTCCGCCTCCCGCGATGAAGGCATATGCTTCGTCGCTAAACGAAAGAGCGCTTTCGCCGGATTCTTCGAATACCGCCCTGAGCCTCGGGATGATGTCCGATGCCGTGACCGGCTTGAATTCAAAGACCGAGAGGCGCGAGAGAAGCGCATCGTATATATAATAGTACGGGTTTTCCGTGGTCGATGAGATCAGCGTGATCCGACCGTCCTCGATGTATTCGAGCAGGCTCTGCTGCTGCTTTTTGTTGAAATACTGTATCTCGTCGAGATAGAGAAGGATTCCGCCCTGACCGATCACGCTGTCCGCTTCGTCGGCAATCTTTCGGATATCGGCAAGCGCGGCTGTCGTGGCGTTGAGACAGCGCAGCTCCATTCCGGAGAGGGATGCGATAATCGACGCGGCTGTGGTCTTTCCGCAGCCGGGAGGTCCGAAGAATACCATGCTCGGAATTCTCCCCGACGCGACAAGCGCCCGGAGCGCTCCGTTCTTTCCGATGAGATGAGCTTGACCGACCATTTCGTCGAATGACGAAGGACGGCTGCGGTCGGCAAGCGGCGCATTTTTGTAAGTGTAATTATTCATTGCGAAACCTCATAATATAGTTAAGGCGGTCATTGCCGATGCGTTATCGCTTCTTATGCGTACAGGCGGCGCATCGGCATTAATAATGATATCACATTTTCGTGAAAGCGTCAAGGAGGAGCCGTGGAGTATACGAAAAAGGTAACGTCCGGAGCGGGATTTTCCGTTTCGCTCCCGCAGTTCGAGGAGTGTCCGAGAATGAACGACTTCTACGGATATGCGAGGGAAATAATTACGGAGAATTTCAGACGCGCGAGGGAGGAGACGAAGCGCGGATTTTTCACGGCGGATTTCTCCGTGACGGACGACGGCGACGGGTATGTGACGGTTACGGTGCGCCAAAGATTCAGATTCGGCGGAAAGTGCGAAGCGGAAAAGAAGGTGTCGCATACATGGTACGGCGGCGAGATCGCTCCGCCGAGGCGAAAACGCGGTGCGCTTCGGCCCCGGGGATAATGAAACGGGCGCGTTTCGGCGGCAGTGCGGCGAAACGGCGGAAAATCGGACAGGTATAGTAAAAATGCCGACGAGCCGTCCCTTTGATTTTTCATGAGTAACCGTTATTCAGCATAATAATCGGCAGATGATTTCGGCGAATGGCGAAGAGTTAACGGCGAACAAGCAAAAATCGGCAGGCATCTTGCGATCCCTGCCGATTTTGTGGAGCTGGTGGTGGGAATTGAACCCACGACCTGCTGATTACGAATCAGCTGCACTACCTCTGTGCTACACCAGCAGAATAAATCTGCGCCAGCAGAATAAATCTGCGCAAGCATTATTATACAATAGCATTCATGCCTTGTCAAGTCTTTTTTCGCTTTATTTTTGTGCGGAATGTACGATTACAATAGATATGTTACAGTATCAAAAAAAGAGTAGCAATTGAGAGC
>URSW01000076.1 GCA_900550625.1 uncultured Eubacteriales bacterium | reverse complement strand
AGCAGTTCCCGGCAGACTTCATCTCCGAGGCTGTTGACCAGACAAGAGGATGGTTCTACTCCCTTCTTGCTGAGTCCACACTGCTTTTCAATAAGGCTCCGTATAAGAATGTAATCGTTCTGGGACATGTACAGGATGAGAACGGACAGAAGATGAGTAAGTCCAAGGGAAATGCCGTTGATCCGTTTGACGCACTGAACAAATACGGCGCAGATGCTATCCGCTGGTACTTCTACACGAATTCCGCGCCGTGGCTGCCCTCAAGATTCAGCGACCGCGCCGTTACCGAGGGACAGCGCAAATTCCTCGGAACTCTCCTCAACACATACGCGTTCTGGGTGCTCTACGCCGATATAGACAGCTTCGATCCCACGAAGTACTCGCTCTCCGACTGCGCGCTCACCGTCATGGACAAATTCATTCTTTCGCGCATGAATTCCATGGTCAAGGACGTTGACACCGAGCTTTCAAACTACTGCATCCCCGAAGCCGCGAAGGCGCTCTACTCCTTTGTGGACGAGCTTTCAAACTGGTATGTGCGCCGCAGTCGCGAGCGCTTCTGGGTATCCGAAATGCCCGACGACAAGGTCGCCGCATATATGACGCTTTACACCTCGCTTGTGACGCTCGCAAAGGCGGCGGCTCCCATGGTGCCGTTCATCTCCGAGGATATCTATCAGAATCTTGTCCGCACCGTGGACAAGAATGCTCCCGAGAGCGTACATCTGTGCGACTTCCCCACCGTGTGCGAATCCATGATAGACAAAAAGCTTGAGGACGATATGGAATTCATCCTCAACGTCGTCGTGCTCGGCAGAAGCGCGCGCAACGGTGCAAACATCAAAAACCGTCAGCCGCTTTCCGAGATCTATGTCAAGACCGACCGCGACGTAAGCGATTATTACCGCGACATCGTAGAGGATGAGCTCAACGTAAAGAAAGCCGTATTCGTATCCGATGTTTCGGCATTCTCCTCATACAGCTTCAAGCCTCAGCTCAAGACCGTCGGTCCGAAGTACGGCAAGCATCTCGGAGAGATCAAGAAGACTCTCTCCGAGCTTGACGGAAACGCCGCAATGGCTGAGCTTGAAGAAAAAGGCGCGCTGAAATTCAGCTTCGGCGGTGATGACGTGGTTCTCACGAAGGACGATCTTCTCATTGAAGTCATGCAGAAGGAAGGCTACTATTCGGTCGCGGATCACGGAATTACCGTTGCGCTCAACATCACCTTGACCGATGCGCTTATCGAGGAAGGATACGTCCGCGAGCTCATCTCGAAGATCCAGACGATGCGCAAGGACGCGGGATTTGACGTGACCGACCACATCATGCTTTCCGTGGACGGAAACGAAAAGCTCGCCGGTGTTCTCGAGAGAAATCTTGCCGCCATTTCAAAGAGCGTTCTTGCCGACGGTTCCGACACCGACGGCGGAATCTCGAAGGAATGGGATATAAACGGCGAAAATGTGACGATCACCGTAAAGAAAATCTGACGCTTCGGCGTATTTCCGGCAGATCATGCCGAACAGGTAATATCATGGGCTGCCGCAAAGCAAGTCGCGCTTTACGGCAGCCCTTTCCCGTATAAATTTGACAGAACGGAGGAAACTCATGACATACGAAGAAATCATGCAGGCGGCACGCGAGGCGACGGAAGAAAAATGCTCCGTCTGCCGCGAATGTGACGGGCGCGTCTGCGCCGACCGTATCCCCGGTCCCGGCTCGATCGGCGACGTGGCAGCACGCAACTTTGCAAAGTGGCGCGAGATCAGGCTCAACATGGACACCCTGACCGATGTAAAAAGCGTCGATACTTCGGTACGGCTTTTCGGAAGGACATTTTCACTTCCCGTGTTCGCCGGTCCCGTCGGTGCCGTAGCTTTACACTACGGCAAGAAATACGACGACGCACACTACAACGATATTCTTGTACATTCGTGCGCCGAATCGGGGATATGCGCGTTCACCGGGGACGGCGTTGATCCCGAGGTGATGCGTTCCGCATGCAGCGCGATCGCCGAGTGCGGCGGATGCGCCGTGCCGACTGTCAAGCCGTGGGACAGCGAAACCATTGCAGAAAAAACGGCACTTGTCGAAAATTCCGGTGCATTTGCCGTCGCAATGGACGTAGACGCCGCGGGGCTTCCGTTTCTGCGGGGTAAAACGCCTCCCGCGGGGACAAAGACCGAAGATGAACTGCGCAAGATAATAGACAATTGCAAAAATCTGTTTATCGTAAAGGGAATCATGACCGTGCGCGGCGCCGAAAAGGCAATTCGCGCGGGGGCGGCGGCGATCGTCGTTTCAAATCACGGAGGACGTGTTCTTGCGCAATGCCCGTCAACGGCAGAGGTGCTGCCGGAAATCGCGAAAGCGGTCGCGGGACGCGCAAAGGTTCTCGTTGACGGAGGCATACGTTCCGGAGCGGACATATTCAAGGCGATCGCCCTCGGCGCGGACGGCGTTCTCATTGCCCGCCCATTCATCACGGCGGTTTACGGCGGAGGGGACGAAGGCGTAAAGATGTACATTGCCCGTCTGCGCCGCGAGCTTGAGGATGCCATGACCATGTGCGGCGCCGCCGATATCGCGTCGATATCGCGTGATATGATACGGATATGAAAAAACTTCACAACATCGACCCGGTGTTCGACGAAAATTCCGAGATACTCATACTCGGATCGTTCCCCTCGCCGAAATCGCGCAGTGCCGGATTCTACTACGCCCATCCGCAGAATCGGTTTTGGTGCGTGATCTCCTCGGTATACGGGTGCGACGAGCCGCACACTACCGAGGAAAAGAAGGATTTTCTTCTCGGGCACAAAATCGCGCTGTGGGACGCCGTCGCTTCATGTGAGATCGAGGGGGCTGCGGATTCGAGCATACGCGGCGCGGTGCCGAACGATCTTTCGATCATACTCTCGCACTGCCGCATAACAAAGATATTCACAAACGGCACTGCGGCGCACACGATGTACCGCAGGTATCAGCTTGAGAAAACCGGAATCGATGATATACGCCTGCCGTCAACAAGTCCGGCGAATGCGTCATGGAGCCTCGACCGACTGCGCATGGAATGGAAAAACCGTATTTTCGGATAGTCGCTCCTCCCGTCAGGGCGGCATTTCAAACAAAGGCTGTGACCCCCGTAACCGATGCGCAACTCACTGCGACATCTTTTTTCGCAACTTGTGCCTCAGATAAAAACTCCCCGGAGCAGAAATGCTCCGGGGAGTTTTTATCGATTAAGATTCAGCGATCGGCACCGCCGAATCAGGGAATTGTACCAAATATTCGAAGATGCGTCCGGTATTTCGGATATGTCCGAGCAGCTGTGTTTTCGGCAAGCGTCTTATTCGAGTTCCAGCCCGCCTGTATAAAGCTGATAGTACTTTCCGTGCTCTCCGATAAGCTTTTCGTGGTTTCCGCGCTCGATTATCCGTCCGTGCTCAAGCACCATGATCACGTCGGAATTGCGGACCGTCGAGAGCCTGTGCGCGATAACGAAAACCGTTCTGCCGTGCATCAGCTTATCCATGCCGTGCTGAACAAGCGCCTCAGTGCGTGTATCTATCGACGAGGTCGCTTCATCGAGTATCATAACGGGCGGATCAGCCACTGCGGCGCGCGCTATCGAGATAAGCTGGCGCTGACCCTGCGAGAGATTTGCACCGTTGCCCGTGAGCATCGTATTGTATCCCTCGGGCAGTCTTCTTATGAAGTCGTCCGCATTGGCAAGACGCGCCGCCGCGTACACCTCTTCATCCGTCGCATCAAGCTTTCCGTAGCGTATGTTCTCCATTACCGTTCCGGTAAACAGATTCGTATCCTGAAGGACGATGCCGAGCGATCGGCGAAGATCGTCCTTCTTTATTTTGTTTATATTGATACCGTCGTAGCGTATCTTTCCGTCGGCAATATCGTAGAATCTGTTTATAAGGTTCGTTATCGTGGTTTTGCCCGCGCCCGTCGCGCCGACAAAAGCGACCTTCTCGCCGGGATTCGCGTACAGCGTGATATTGTGAAGAACGTCCTTCCCTTCCTCGTAGGCAAAATCGACATTGTCCATTGTGACGGCGCCCTCGACCTTTGTATAGGTGATGCTGCCGTCGCCGTGGGGATGCTTCCACGCCCACACGCCCGTGCGCTCCGGAGTCTCGGTTATATTGCCGTCGCCGTCCGTTTTCGCATTCACGAGAGTTACATATCCGCCATCCTTCTCAGGCTCGGTATCCATAAGATCGAATATGCGTCCCGCACCCGCAAGCGCCATTGCGATCGAGCTTACCTGCTGCGAAAGCTGTGTGATCGGCTGCGTGAAGCTTCTCGAAAGCTGAAGGAACGAAACTATCGCGCCGAGTGTCAGTCCGCCGACACCCGAGATCGCAAGCGCGCCGCCCGAAATCGCAAGTATCACATACTGAAGGTGGGACATATTTCCCATGATCGGCATGAGGATATTCGCGTATTTGTTCGCGGCGAAAGCGTTTTCGTAAAGGTCGCCGTTGAGCTTATCGAAATCCTCTTTGGCGTGTTCCTCGTGGCAGAAGACCTTAACGACCTTCTGTCCCGCGATCATTTCCTCAATATATCCGTTGACCGCGCCGAGCGAGGTCTGCTGCTTCATGAAGTACTTTCCGCTCGAAGCCGCAATGTTCTTCGTCGAGAAGATTATAAGTGCTACGGTGACTATTGCGATAAGAGTGAGGATCGGACTGAGCGAGATCATTGCGCAGAACACCGTCACAAGAGTGATAAGAGACGAGAACGTCTGGATAAGGCTCTGCGAGATCATCTGTCTGAGCGTATCGGTATCGTTCGTATATCGGCTCATTATATCGCCGTGCGCGTTGGTGTCGAAATATTTGATCGGCAGGTGCTGCATTTTTTCGAACATTTCGTCTCTGATATCGCGGAGAACGCCCTGCGACACAACGACCATTATCTGAGAATGAACCGCGGTCGAAATTATACCGATAAGGTATATTCCGCCCATTATTAGCACAGCGCGGAGAAGCGGCGCAAAGTCGGGTGAGCTCTGAGATGTCATCGGAACGATGTAGTCGTCGATCAGCGTCTCGAGAAACATCGAGCCGGCGACGGCGGTAACGCTCGACAGCATCACGCACACGAGAACTATAAACATGACTGTTTTATGATGGCGGAAAATATAGCCGAGAAGACGTCCGACCGTTTTCGGGTCGATCGACTTGACCGCCGCCATGCCGCGCGGTCCGCCCTGACCGTGGTGTCCGGGTCCCCTCATCGGTCCGCCGGGTCCCTTCATGGGTCTGCCCTTATTCATCGTCCCCGCCTCCCTTCGTCTGAGACTCGTACACTTCGCGGTATATTCCGCTGCGTGCGACAAGCTCGTCATGCGTGCCTACATCGGACACACGTCCGCCGTCGAGAACGATTATCTGATCAGCATGCTGCACCGACGATATACGCTGCGCAATGATTATCTTTGTAGTATCCGGGATATCTTCGGCGAACGCACGGCGTATCGCCGCATCGGTGGCGGTATCCACCGCGCTCGTCGAGTCGTCGAGAATAAGTATCTTCGGCTTTTTCAGTATCGCGCGTGCGATGCACAAACGCTGCTTCTGTCCCCCGGAAACATTGGTTCCGCCCTGTTCTATATAAGTGTCATATCCGTCGGGGAAATCTCGGATAAAGGAATCCGCCTGCGCGAGTCGGCATGCCGCGACAAGCTCCTCATCCGTTGCGTTTTCGTTGCCCCAGCGAAGATTGTCCTTTATCGTGCCGGAGAAAAGCTCGTTTTTCTGAAGCACCATTGCGACGCTGTCACGAAGCGTCTTTATATCGTAATCGCGCACGTCGCATCCGCCGACCGAAAGCGTGCCTCCGGTCACGTCATAGAGTCTCGGGATGAGCTGAACGAGCGTCGTCTTTGACGATCCCGTACCGCCTATGATACCGACCGTCTGACCCGAGGCAATGTCAAGGCTGACATCCGAAAGGCACGCGGTGCCTTTCCTTCCCGCATACGAGAACGATACATTTTTGAAGCTGACCGAACCGTCCCTCACCTCTGTTACGGGGTCGGCAGGGCTCTTAATCGTGCTCTCCTCATCGAGGACCTCGACTATACGCTCTGCGGAGGCTCTCGATATCGTTATCATTACAAGCACCATCGACACCATCATGAGGCTCATGAGTATCTGCGAGGCATATGAGATCATGCTCGTAAGCTGTCCCGTCGTCATCGCGCCCTCGGCGCCCTGCCCCTTTATTATAAGGTTGGCTCCGAACCACGATATCAAAAGTATCGAGCCGTACACGGCAAGCTGCATGAGCGGTCCGTTGAAAGCGAGTATCCTCTCGGCGAGAGTGAATTCGCGGTAGATATCCTCCGATGCGTCCTTGAACTTTGCGGTTTCGTAATCCTCGCGGACAAACGCTTTTACGACACGGATTCCGCGGAGATTTTCCTGAACGATGCGGTTCAGGTTATCGTACTTTTTAAACACGCGGTTGAACACCGGGAACGCGCTCTTCATCATTATAAACAGTCCGATACCGAGGATCGGCGTAGTAACAAGAAACACAAGCGCAAGCTCGGCATTCACGCTGAACGCCATAACGAGAGCAAAGATCAGCATTGCGGGACAGCGCACCGCTATGCGGATGATCATCTGAAAAGCGTTCTGCACGTTGGTGACGTCGGTCGTCATACGGGTGATTATGCTCGACGCGGAAAATTTGTCTATATTCGCAAACGAATAATCCTGAACCCGATAAAACATATCGTGACGCAGGTTTTTCGCAAATCCCGCACCGGCCTTCGCGCAGAATCCGCCCGACAGCGCTCCGCAAAGGAGCGACACCACGCAGCATCCCACAAGCAGCGCTCCGGTTTTCAGTATGTCGGGCAGACTTCCGCGGTTGATTCCGCGGTCGATAAGCACTGCCATGAGCATCGGTATTATTACCTCAAGTATTACCTCGAATGTAACGGTTATCGGTGTAAGTATCGCGGCAGCCTTGTATTCCCGTATACATCCGGCAAGCTTCTTTATCATATTTTCTTCCCCTTCCCCAAACAGCTCGGACCATCCCCGGGCCCCATCTCGCCGTCGCATTTTTCAAGATTTTGCTTCATTCGCTCCGCAACGGAAATAAACATCGCAAGCTCCTCCTCCGGTATCCCGTCGGTTATCAGCTTTTCCGTTTCGACTCTGTCGTTTTCCATTTTCTCGAGAAGCTCGAGCGATTTCTCGGTAAGCGTCAGCTTTTTCAGCCTTGCATCGCATTCGACGCTTTCCCTCTTTATAAGTCCCTTCTTTTCCATAAGCGAAAGAATATTCGAAACCGTGGAACGTCTGACGTTGAATCGCTCCTCGAGATCGCGCTGGAACACGTCGCGGTCGCTGTTATGGGCAAGGTAAACTATCACCCAGCCGTTCATTCCGGTCACGCTTTCCGTCTCCGCGTGAGATGCCGAATTATTGATATGACGCCGTATCAGATTCGAAAGTATCCGTATTTCAAATCCGATCGACTTTTTTTCGTTACTGTTCAAGAAAATAAGCCTCCTTTCCCGGTTTTATGTTAGGGTGCTAACTGTAAGCGTGCTTACATTATATCGAATCAGAAAAGAGGTTTGGTTAATTTCCGTGATATATTTTCCGAACAATTTATGAATTAT
>URSW01000075.1 GCA_900550625.1 uncultured Eubacteriales bacterium | reverse complement strand
CTCGCTGCAACGTTTGCGGTAGACAAGAACGGTCCCAGGAGTTCCGTCATTTCTTGTAATCGCATTCGCAAAACGCGCCGAAAACATGAAAAAGGGAGTCTCGATCCGTGAAGATTGTCCCGTTGATCCTTCCGCCGAGGGCGTGCTGTGCCGCGCCGGAAGCACGAGCTTTTGGCTGACGTGGGACGGAAAAATGCTTCCGTGCGGAATGTTTCCGTATCCTTCGGTTGACGTGCTCAGCGAAGGCTTTGATAAGGCGTGGGATACGATTCGGCGGTCGACTGCGGCGATACGACTGCCCGCAAAATGCTCGTCATGTCCGAAAAAGGAGATGTGCAGCGTGTGCGCGGCGGTATGCATGTCCGAGAAGGGCAGCTTCGATGCCGTTCCGGAATACGTTTGCCGCATGACCGACGAGATATATCGGCTGACCGTCGCGGACATACACGAAAATACAGATCGGGAGAGATGATCTATGGAAATAAAAAAGGAACTCATAAAAAGGGATATCGCCGGAGACACCGTGCTTGTTCCCGTCGGAAAGACGGTTATGGAGAATAACGGGCTGTTCATTCTGAACGAGCTCGGAGCCTTCATCTGGGACATGCTTCCGGAGCTCGGGAGCGAGGAAGATGCGGTATCGGCGGTGCTTCGGGAATACGACATCGACGAGGATACCGCACGGTCAGATACAGCGGAATTTTTTGAAAAGCTGCGCGGCTTCGGAATAATCGACTGACGGTTTCCGAAATCCGTTAAAATGAAAAAACGCCGTCCGGAAACAGCCTTTGTTTCGAACGGCGTTTAATATTGATCGTGCTTCAGCAGGTCTCGATCTCGGCAACACGCACGACAAGGCTTGTGCCGTAGGGGAATCCGGTTGCGAAGATGCGCGCGTCGGAGCCGTCCTGCTCAAAGCGGAGCTCTTCGCCGTTGTCGGTCCAGCGGACGCTCTTTATCTTTGCATCGACACCGTTGAAGTTCTTCCAGCCGGTATTCGCCTTCTCAACGGTAACGCTTGCGTCGCCCTGGATAGTAAGACCGTGTATGTAAGCGTAGCAGCGGTCGCCGCGGCGAAGCATGAAATCCTTGCCGACACCGTGGACACCGCATGGCTTCGCTTCGTAGAAAGCATCTCCGGTGCATCCGATCCAGCTGCCGATTCCGCAGAGGAGAGCCTCCTGCATCTGCGTTATCGCACCGCTTCCGTCGGGGCCGACGTTGAGAAGGTAGTTCGCACCGACCTTGCGGCAGGCGCAGAGCGTTTCTATAAGCTCGGGCAGGGATTTGTAGTTGAAATCGTCTCCGCCGCAGCCCCAATGATCGTTCATCGTTTGGCACATCTCGGCGGCGAGATATTTCGGCATGCCCTCGCGGTTCATCGGCTCGGGGCGTCCCTGCTCGAAGGTCACGCTGTCAAGCTCGATGTTTCCGGCGTGTCCCTGCGCGTTCAGCCCCGTATTGTTTACGATTATCGCATCGGGCTGATGGCGGCGGATCACCTCGTAAAGCTTGTCTTCCTCCCAATCCGCGTCCTGCTTGCTCCAGTTTCCGTCGAACCACAGTCCGCCGATCTTGCCGTAATTTGAGCAGAGGATCTCTACGGAATCGCGCAGATACTGAAGATATGCGGGGAAATCGTTGTTGAAGGAATCAACGTGCCAATCAAGGGTCGTGTGATAGAACATCGGAAGGATGTCCTCGGCACGGCATGCCTCGACGAATTCCTTTATAAGGTCGCGTCCCGCGGCGGAGTGGGGAGCGTCGTAGTCGGACAGTCCGCAGGTATCGTAAAGGGAGAAGCCGTCGTGATGGCGCGTGGTGAGAGTGATGTACTTCATCCCGGCGCGCTTTGCGAGTGCGGCGATCTTGCGGGCATCGAAGTTTTCAGCGGTGAAGGTGTCGGCAAGCTTCTCGTATTCGTCTTTAGGGATATGGAGAAGATCCATCGCCCACTCTCCGCGTGCGAGCTGGGAATAAAGCCCCCAGTGGATGAACATTCCGAAGCCTCGGTTTTCGAATTCGGCTATTCTTTTCTCAGGAACAGGTATTGACATATCAGACCTCTTTTATTATTTATTTCGGTAGATATGATGATATCATATTATTTTCGATTTATCAACAGATAGATGTAAAATATGTGAATTTGAAAATTTTTTCGCCGATGAAATTGACAGGGCGGGCGTAATATGTTACGATATTATAATGACATTTCGGAGGAGCGTATGGAGGAGAAAAAAGAGCAGCTTCATAAAGATCACCGCAGCCGCCTGAGAAAACGCTATGAGGAAAACGGGCTTGATTCATTTGAAGACCATAATGTTCTCGAGCTTCTCCTGTTTTATGCGATCCCGAGACGCGATACGAATCCGGCAGCACACAGGCTTATTTCGAAATTCGGGTCTCTTTCGGGAGTTTTCTCGGCTTCCGTGGAGGAATTGCAGACAGTGGAAGGGATTGGGAAATCGAGCGCCGAATATCTCGCGCTTGTCCGCGAAACGGGCAGACGCTGTATGCTCGATGCGCTTTCCGAACGACCGTTTACCGAAAGGGAAAGAATCGGAGAATATCTTGTTCATTGGTTTTCGGGAAAGCCGCGGCAGACCTCATGCCTTCTTGCGCTTGACAGCGAGATGTTTCTAAAAAAAGTATTTACCGTGAATTCGGGAATAGAGCTGAAGCCGCAGTCCGTGACGCTCGCCGCGGAGGAATCTGCACTTTCGTCGGGCTTTCCGAAGATGATAATAGCCCACAACCACAGCGACGGAAGAATGATCCCGTCCGCCGAGGACAGGGTGATAAGCCGTACTCTTTCCGAAAGGCTGCGCGGACACGGAATAGAGCTTTGCGCGCATTATATCGTGTCGGGCATGGATTATACGGAGTTTGATTTTTGATTTACGGAGGATAGATAAGTGATTGCCGACAGAATAGAGAATCTCGGAAAATATGAATCGTACGAGCCGGAGCTCGGCGCGGTGCGCGCTTTTCTGCTTGAGAACGATCCGGAAACGCTTGCGCCGGGAAGATACGAAATAAACGGAAATGTTTTCGTAAACGTAGTGGCGTACGCGCCCGGAGAGGCGGGAGGATTCGAAGCGCACAGGGAATATTCCGATCTGCAGTATGTAGTGTCGGGAGACGAGGAGATAGATTGGATTCCGCTCGGCGAAACCGCGGATCAGGCGGAGTACAGCACCGAAGCAGACTGCGCCGGAGGCGGAAGAACAACGGGATCTTTCGCGTCGCTTTACCTCACGGCGGGAGCCTTTGCGATATTTGAGCCGGACGATGTTCACCGACCCGGCGTAAAATGGAAGTCGGACAATGTGAAAAAACTGATTTTCAAGATCAGAGTAAGAAAAGGATAAATTTGAGATGGAAAAGCTTTTACACGGTCAGAATGACTATAAAATCAGCGCAGCCGACGGGGCTTACGATATCCGTGCTGACATCGTGAGCGACGGCGGTATCGACACGGTGCACCTCGCCTTCGAGAGTGCGTCGGAGATCGTTCCACCGAAGATAACACTTTATTGGGAGATTCCGCACGTCGATGTGCAGGGCATATGGACTCCCTCGTCCGGCGTGAACCGTCAGATACCGTGCGTCTGGAGCGGACACGATGCCTCAAGTGCAACTGCGTCGGCACCTCTTTCGGTTATGTTTTCCTCGTCGGGGAAAAGCCGTCAGACCTTTGCCTGCTCCGATGCGGTAAATGTCATAAAATACAGAACCGCGCTCCGTGAGGAGGATTCAAGATATCTCTGCGAAATCGTATTCTTCGACGCGGATATTGCTTCTCTCCGCAGCTACAGCGCCGATGTCCGCATAGATATGCGCGACGTGCGCTATGAGGACGCGATCTCCGATGTGGTAAAGTGGTGGGAGTCGATGCCCGAGTACACGCCCATGGGCGTGCCCGACGAGTGCATAAGCCCCGTTTATTCGACATGGTACAGCTTCCACCAGATGGTGGATGCAGAGGAGATCGAAAAGGTTCTCGCATCGTGCGAGCCGCTCGGCTTCTCATCCGTCATCGTTGACGACGGATGGCAGATGGAGGACAGCGCACGTTCGTACAGATTCTGCGGAGATTGGGAAGTCTGCAAAAAGAAAATCCCCGATATGCGCGAGCATGTGAAGCGCGTCCATGACATGGGAATGAAGTATTTCCTTTGGTACAGCGTTCCGTTCGTCGGACACGACAGCCTCGCGTATGAGAGATTCAAGGGCAAATATTTAAGCGACGGCGGCGATACCGCAATCTTTGACCCGCGTTATTCGGATGTGCGCGAATATCTCATTTCGACTTATGAGAACGCGGTGAAGGAGTGGGATCTCGACGGCTTCAAGCTTGACTTTATCGACAGCTTCCGCCAGCCGGGCACGGAGAATCCCGACGCCGCACCCGGAAAGGATTTCGTTTCGGTGCCTGATGCGGTTGACCGCCTCATGACCGATATAAAATCCCGTCTTATCGCGCTGAAGCCGAATATCTGCAGAGTTCAGACAGGCATACATAGGACCGCTCATGCATAAGTACGGCAATATGTTCCGCGCGGCGGACTGCGCAAACGACACTCTTGCGAATAAGGTCCGCACGATCGATCTCAGACTTACCCTCGGAAGTTCACCCGCACATGCTGATATGCTGACGTGGAATCCTGCGGATACCGCAGAGGCAGCTGCGCTTCAGCTCGTTTCAACGATGTTCGCGGTTCCGCAGATTTCGGTAAGACCGTACCTTCTTCCCGAGTCTCACAATGTGATGATGAAAAGCTGGCTTGAATTTTGGAAGGCTCACCGTTCGACGCTTCTGTTCGGCAAATTCCGCGCTGAAAATCCGGAGCTTCTCTATTCTCAGGCATCCGCCGAGGACGACGGCTGTTATATTGCGGTTTCTTTTGCGAATAATATCATAATGAAATATCCCGAATCCGATCACGGCGAGACGGTTTTCGTGAACGGTTCGGGATGCGATGGCATCACCGTGGATTTCCCCGCGGGCGAATACCGCGCAAAGGTCGAAAGCTGTACCGGAGATGTCCTTTCGGACAGCACAGTCAAAATTACCGATAACGGAACGCTTAACCGGTTTGCAGTACCGGTTGCGGGACGTGTCACTATTACAAAATAAAAAAGAAGGCGTATTAAATGACAAAAATCGATATTATCTCCGGATTTCTCGGAGCAGGAAAGACGACACTTATCAAGAAGCTTGTCGGCGAGGCATATGCCGGCGAAAAGGTAGTGCTCATCGAAAACGAATTCGGTGAGATCGGTATCGACGGCGGATTTATGAAGGATGCCGGGATTGAGGTTACGGAGATGAACTCCGGCTGCATCTGCTGCAGCCTTGTGGGAGATTTCAGCGAAGCTCTTAAAAAAGTTCTCAAGGAGTACGGTCCGGACAGAATCGTGATCGAGCCTTCGGGAGTCGGAAAGCTCAGCGACGTAGTCCGTGCGGTTCTGCCGCTTGAGTCCGACAGCGTCCGCATCAATTCACGGACTGTCGTGGCAGATGCGACCAAGTGCCGCATCTATATGAAAAACTTCGGTGAATTCTACGACAACCAGATCGAGAACGCCGGAGCGATAATTCTCAGCAGAACTTCCACGATCGCTCCCGAAAAGCTCGACACTGCGCTTTCGCTTATCCGTGAGCATAACGGAAAGGCTATCGTTGTTACGACTCCGTGGGACAAGCTCGACGGAAAGAAAATCCTCGAGGCCATGGAGAACGGCGATCATTTTGCGGAGGAGCTCCTTTCGGAGGAGGAAATATGCCCCGAGTGCGGACATCATCACGGCGAGGACGAGCATCATCATGATCACGATCACTGCTGCGGCCACGACCATGATGAAGACCACGATCACGACGAGCATGAACATCATGACCACGATCATGATCACTGCCATCACGAGCATGACCATGACGACGATTATGATCACGATGAGCATGAACATCATCACGACCACGACTGCTGCTGTGGGCACGGCCACGGTCATCACCACCATCATCATGCGGACGAGGTGTTCACAAGCTGGGGCGTGAATACCGCGAAGAAGTATTCTTCCGATGAGATAAAGGCGATCCTCGACGGTTTTACCGAAACGAATGATTTCGGAGCGATCCTTCGTGCGAAGGGTATCGTAGAGGGTACGGACGGCGAGTGGATATACTTTGACTATGTTCCCGGCGAGGCGGATGTACGCACGGGTGCTGCCGATGTTACGGGCAAGCTGTGCGTGATCGGCTCCTCGCTCAACGAGGAAAAGCTTGCTCAGGCTTTCGGGGTGTAACATATGGAGAGAACTGATATCCCGGTATTCATTTTTACCGGATTCCTCGATTCCGGGAAAACAACCTTTATACAGGGATCGCTTGAGGATGAGCGCTTCAATAACGGAGTTCCCACCTTGCTTGTTGTCTGCGAAGAGGGGGAAGAGGATTACGACTTCTCGGCGTTCGCAAATGACTGCGTAACGCGGATGGATGTTGAAAGTATCGACCGTCTTACTCCGGATCGGCTTGAAGCCGCGCGCAAGAGATGCGGTGCCAAGCGCGTTATCATTGAGTACAACGGAATGTGGCAGATTGACGATCTTTTCAGAGCCTTCCCCAATGATTGGGCGGCGGTTCAGGAGATCACGTTTGCAGATTCTCAGACTTATCCGTCATACAATGCGAACATGAGAAGCCTTGTCGTTGATAAGCTCAAAACCTGCGACGCCGTAATGTTTAACCGCATGACTGACGGCACGGACAAAGCGGAGCTTCACAAGATTGTGCGCAGTGTCGGACGCATAACCGACATACTGTACGATTACGGCGAAGACAGGGTCGAGCCCGACGATATAGTCGATCCGCTTCCTTTTGACATAGATGCTCCCGTTATCGAGATCGGGGACAGTGATTATGCGCTTTGGTTTTCCGACCTTTTGGATGATCTTCCGAAGTACGACGGAAAGACGGTAAAATTCAAGGCGTTCATCGGAGTCGATAAATCGCTGCCGAAGGGAACGTTCCTTGCGGGACGCCATGTCATGACCTGCTGCGCCGAGGATGTGCAGTTTGCGGGACTGCTCTGCGTTTGGAAGAAGGCGGGAGCGCTTACCACGGGAATGTGGGCGACCGTAACGGCTCAGATAAAGATCGAGCACAACAAAGCATACAAGGGAGAGGGTCCCGTGCTTTACGTTACCGACTTCAGCCTTGCCAAGGCTCCCGAAGAAGAGTTCGTTACGTTCAGCTGATTTTCGGCAGAAAATGAAAAAACATTGACAAATTCCGATTATCGTGTATAATAAATATGAGAGTAACTCTCATATTTGCGGATAGTCGTGCGCGG
The DNA here is from genome assembly GCA_900550625.1 of uncultured Eubacteriales bacterium. Taxonomy (GTDB): domain Bacteria; phylum Bacillota; class Clostridia; order Oscillospirales; family CAG-272; genus UMGS1312. The sequence goes on along the minus strand of URSW01000075.1, from coordinate 324 downwards.
CGGAACCGATGCCGTGCGCGGTTTGAAATTTTCCGCATCCGACGTTATTTCGGAAGATGCGGTGAAAATGTATCCGTGCGGTTCGGGGAAAATCTCCGTGCCGTGCGGATATTTCTTTAAGGAGACATCGATGACAGGTTATATTGCGGCAATGCTGTCGTATCCGTTCATGCAGAGGGCTTTCCTTGTCGGAGCTCTTGTTTCGCTCTGCTCGGCGCTTCTCGGCGTAAGCCTCGTTTTGAAAAGGTATTCCATGATCGGAGACGGACTTTCCCACGTCGGATTCGGGGCGCTCTCGACGGCGGCGGTGTTTTCCTCGTCGGG
>URSW01000074.1 GCA_900550625.1 uncultured Eubacteriales bacterium | reverse complement strand
GACGGCGGCGCGAGCGCCGGAAAGAGCGTCTGCGTGATCGGCGACTCCACGTTCATGCACTCCGGAATCACGGGGCTTGTGAATATAGCGTACAACGATTCGCCCTCGACGGTGATAATCCTTGACAACTCGATCACGGGCATGACCGGGCATCAGCAGAATCCCACGACCGGATACAACATAAAGGGAGACGCTGCATCAAAGGTCGATCTCGAAACTCTCTGCCATGCAGTCGGAATAAAGCGCGTCCGCGTCGTTGATCCTTACGATCTCAAGGCGTGCGAGACCGCGGTGAAGGAGGAGCTTGCCGTCCCCGAAGCGTCCGTGATCATATCGCGCCGTCCCTGCGTGCTTCTCAAATATGTAAAAACGGCTCCGGCTCTTCACGTTACCGACAAATGCAAGGGATGCAAAAGCTGCATGAGGCTCGGCTGTCCCTCGATAAGCATGAAGAACGGACGTGCGTCCATCGATGCCACACTTTGCGTCGGATGCAAGGTCTGCGAGCAGCTCTGCGCCTTCGGCGCCATTGAATAAGAAAGGTCGGTGACAGAATGAAAACCGTAAATATAATGATAGTCGGAGTCGGCGGACAGGGAACGCTGCTTGCGTCAAAGCTTCTCGGACGTGTCCTCTGCAACGAGGGATATGACGTAAAGGTGTCCGAGGTTCACGGAATGAGCCAGCGCGGCGGAAGCGTAGTTACATATGTCCGCTACGGTGAGCGTGTCGCATCCCCGATCGTCGAGATCGGCGAGGCGGACTATATAATCTCGTTTGAAAAGCTTGAGGCGGCGCGCTATGCACCGTATCTTAAAAAGGGCGGACGGATTATCGTAAATACTCAGGAGATCGACCCGATGCCGGTCATTACGGGCGCGGCGCAGTATCCGTCCGAAATACTCGGTGAGCTTTCCGAAAAGGGAGTTTCGGTTGATGCGTTCGACGCGCTTTCGCTTGCCGAGAAAGCGGGAAGCATAAAGGCGGTGAACATAGTCCTGATGGGCTTGTTTGCAAAATATGTCGGAATACCCGAGGAAAAATGGATATCCGCAATCGAGGATACCGTTGCTGAAAGGTTCATAGAAATGAACAAGAAGGCATTTGATCTCGGATACGGCAAAAAATAAGGTAATATATCCGGAATACACGGAAAGGTAAGAAAACCGATGCAGAATTATTGGCAGAAGGAAATCGAAACTGCCTCGCGCGATCAGATCACCGCGTGGCAGAATGAGCGGCTTTGCAATACGGTAGAGCACGTTTACAAAAATGTTGAGCTTTACCGCCGCCGCATGGATGAGGCGGGAGTAAAGCCGGGCGACATAAAGACGATCGAGGACATTACGAAGCTCCCGTTTACCTGCAAGCAGGATCTGCGCGACACATATCCTTACGGAATGTTCGCGGTACCCATGTCCGAAGTCGTGCGCCTTCACGCTTCCTCCGGCACGACGGGCAAGCAGATCGTCGTCGGATATACAAAGGAAGACCTCGAAATATGGGAGGACATATGCGCGCGCCAGCTCGTCGCGGCGGGGGCGACAAAGGAAGATAAGATACATATATCCTATGGCTACGGACTCTTCACCGGCGGTCTCGGACTCCACGGCGGAGCGCAGCGCCTCGGCGCGACCGCGATCCCCGTATCCTCCGGAAATACCGCGCGTCAGATAACGATCCTTCAGGATTTCGGTTCCGATTTTCTTTGCTGCACTCCGTCGTATGCGATGTATATCGCGGAGACGATGGAAAATGAGGGGATCGACACCTCGCGCTTACCGCTTCGCGGCGGAATATTCGGCGCCGAGCCGTGGACGGAGGAGATGCGGCGCGAGATAGAGCGCAAGCTCAACATAAAGGCATACGATATCTACGGACTTACCGAGACCATGGGTCCGGGTGTCGCATATGAATGCTCAGAGCAGCACGGTATGCACGTCAACGAGGATCACTTCATCATCGAGATAATCAATCCCGAGACGGGCGAGCATATGCCCGACGGCGAGCAGGGCGAGATCGTGTTCTCGTGCATAACGAAAAAGGCGTTTCCGCTTCTCCGTTACCGCACGCGCGATATCGGCGTTATCACTCATGAAAAATGCTCGTGCGGACGCACATTCGTCCGTATGTCAAAACCGATGGGACGCACCGACGATATGCTCATAATCCGCGGTGTAAATGTTTTCCCGTCGCAGATTGAGACCGTCCTTCTCAATATGGGATATTCGCCGAACTATCAGATTGTTGTTGACCGCGTTAACAATCTCGACACGATCGAGGTTCTTGTGGAAATGACGGAGGAAGCGTTCTCCGACGTGCTTACCGAGCTTTCGACAAAGGAGAGAGCGCTTTCCGAAAATATCAAATCCCTTCTCGGTGTAGCCGCGAAGGTGCGCCTTGTATCGCCGAAGTCGATCAAGCGAAGCGAAGGCAAGGCAGTGCGCGTTATAGACAATCGCAAAAAATAACCGTTTTGCCGTCAATCGCCGCGGTCCGCGGCGCAGTTTATAATTCGATAAAGAAAGGATTTGTGTCATGTCAGTAAAACAGCTTTCGGTTTTCGCGGAAAACAAGCCCGGAGCAGTCGCCGAAATAATCGATGTGCTTGTGGGAGAGGGAATCGACATACGCGCCATGAATGTTGCGGATACGCAGGATTTCGGGATTCTCCGTCTTATCGTCAGTGATGCGGAGAAGGCGAAAGGCGCGCTTGCAAACGGCGGCTGCGTCGTGTCCGTCACCGATGTGATCTGCGTGGAAATGCCGGATAAGCCGGGCGCGCTCGGAAACATCATCCATCTTCTTGCGCGTCATCAGGTGAATATCGAGTATATGTACGCTTTCATCGCAGTCAGCGGTCAGCATGCTTTCGTGGTGTTCCGCGTAAACGACAACGCAAAGACGGAAGAGCTCTTCACGTCAAACGGAGTGAGACTTGTGTCCGAAGAGGAGCTTCACACACTCTGATGAGCTTAAATTGAAAAACCGCCGCTGTGAGAACAGAGGCGGTTTTTTGTGGATTCTCGGTGATTCAGCTTCGCTTCCAGGTCGTGCCTTCCTTTGTGTCGACGAGAGTTATACCCATTTTGCCGAGCTCGTCGCGTATTGCGTCCGCGCGGGCAAAATCCTTTGCCTTTTTTGCATCGGCGCGCTCGGCGATCATTTCCTCGATCTTCGATGCAAGTTCGGCGTCATCTCCTGCGTCGTCGCCGGCGCTTTCGTTTCTCTTTTTGTCAGCCGCTTCGATAAGCCCGAGCGAGAGCACGCTGTCGAAATCCGCGACGGCGGCAAGCTTGGTCGCATCGTTTGCGGGGGATTTGAGCACATCGTAAAGCGCCGTTATCGCAAGCGAGGTGTTGAGATCGTTGTCGAGCGCATCGCGGAAGGATGCCTTGAGACGCCTAAGCTCTTCTTCATCAATTGCACCGTCGGAGCCGTCGAGCGCGGCAATGCGCGCAACAAGCTTTGTGTATGCCTGCGCTGCATTGTCGAGCGCGTCGTATGAGAATACGAGCGACTTGCGGTAATGCGATCCGAGGCAGAAGAGGCGGTAAACAAGCGGATCGTAGCCCTTTTCCTCAAGAAGCGAAACGGTGAGAAATTCTCCGCTTGATTTGCTCATCTTGCCGGAGTTCGTGTTGAGATGAAGAACGTGGAACCAATAGTTGCACCACTTGTGGCCAAGGTAAGACTCGCTCTGCGCGATCTCGTTTGTGTGGTGAGGGAATGCATTGTCAATGCCGCCGCAGTGGATGTCGAGATATTCGCCGAGATGCTTCAGGCTGATCGCCGAGCATTCAATGTGCCATCCCGGATAGCCCACGCCCCACGGGCTGTCCCACTTGAGCTCCTGTGAATCGAATTTCGATTTCGTGAACCAGAGGACGAAATCGGCTTTGTTTCTCTTGTTTTCGTCGGCTTCAACACCCTCACGCACGCCGACCGCGAGATCCTCTTCGTTGTGCTTGTTGAACACATAGTATTCCTTGAGCTTCGAGGTGTCAAAGTATACGTTTCCGCCTGCGGCGTAGGCGTATCCGCGGTCGAGAAGTCCGGAGACCATCTTTATGAAATCGTCGATGCAGTTCGTCGCCGGCTCTACGATATCGGGGATTTTTATGTTGAGCTTTCGGCAATCGCCGAAGAACGCGTCGGTATAGAATTTCGCAATCTCCATGACGGTTTTGTGCTCGCGCCGCGCCCCCTTGAGCATTTTGTCTTCACCTGTGTCGGCGTCGCTTGACAGATGTCCCACGTCGGTAATGTTCATGCAGCGCAGAACGTCGTATCCCGAGTAGCGGAGATACTTTTCGAGCACATCCTCCATTATGTAGCTGCGAAGGTTTCCTATGTGGGCAAAGTGATACACCGTAGGACCGCAGGTGTACATCTTCACCTTGCCGGGCTCGTTCGGTACGAACTCCTCAATCGAATGTGAGAGGGTGTTGTAAATTTTCATTATTTATCTCCAATCGTTTCGTTTTCGTTTTTATCGCTGTCCGCAGCCGTCGGACAGCTTTTCTTTTTGCGTGCCCGCGGGTACGGCACGCAGAGGATCGCCGCGAGAAGAAGCGCGGCGGGAAGACAAACGCAAAGCACCGCGATCGCCGTGCCCCTTTCGCGGATAAGCGGAAGAGCAAGGGCGAAAAGGTTGAACGATGCATGGGCGGCGATCGGCGGAAATATCGATTCGTATTTTTCGAGCATAAGCGCAAATACCGCGCCCGCCGCGAAGGAATATACCGCAGCCTGCAGGGAAGGATGACAGAGCGCGAAAAACAGCGACGATATAAGGACGGCGGCGTTTTTCGGCGCGGCGGAACGGAGCTTTTTGAATATGCCCGAACGGAAGATCACTTCCTCACACGGGGCGGAGAACACAGCTGCGGAAATTATGCGAAGCGCGGTGCTCGGGGTGATCCCGGCGGATGCCGCGCTTTCTCCGACCGCGAGCACCGTCACAGCCGAAACCGAGAGCTGAAGCGCGCAGCCGAAGAGAACGGCGCCGAAATACGCCGGCAGCGAAGCATTGCCGGATGTCATGCCATAGGGAAGAACCCGTGATCCGGTGCGGCATCGCCCGAATAGCGAGATAATCAGAACAAGGATGACGGCGGAAACGGGCGAAACGATCAATGAGTCTTTCACCGAGCGAAAGCCGTCGGCGAACGAAGCTTCTCCGCCGAGGCAGCCGAAAAACGCGGCTGCAAGGGGGACGGCGGTCTTTACCGCGAGGAAAAGCGCGAATATCACAAACGCTTCGGCAAATGCGGCGACGGCGGGAGAAGGTCCGGGGGAATTTCCCGTGCTTTCCTTTCGCCGCAGAGGACTGCGCTTCATTCGGCGCTGTCCGGTGCTTCTGAGGATTGCGCACCCTCACCGCATACGGAGCACTTTTCTTTGGCTTCTTTTTCAATGCCCGATCGGAGCTTTTCAAGGGAAGCCCTTATTTCGTCAAGCTCGGCGTGGAGTTTGCAGAGATCCTGCGATACGGGATCGGGAATGTGGGTCTGATCGAGATCGGCTTCGGTGATGCGTTCACCGTGGCGGCGCACTACTCTTGCGGGAATGCCCACCGCGGTCGAGTTTGCGGGGACATCGCCGAGAACCACGGCTCCGCGGCGATTTTGGAATTGTCGCCGACCGTGAAATTGCCGAGAAGCTTCGCACCCGCGCCGACCATTACGTTATTTCCGAGCGTCGGATGGCGTTTTCCGGTTTCCTTCCCTGTACCGCCGAGAGTCACTCCCTGGTATATCGTGCAGTTGTCGCCGATTATCGCGGTCTCGCCGATCACGACTCCAGAGCCGTGGTCGATGAAAAGCCCCCTGCCTATCGTGGCGCCCGGATGGATCTCGATCCCCGTAAGGGAACGCGCCGCCTGACTTATCAGGCGTGCGGTGAAGTGCGCGCCCTTTTCGTTTGCGGCATGGGCGAGGCGGTGAAGCATCAGCGCGTGGAATCCCGAATACAGAAGCGCAGCCTCTGTGCGGGAACGCGCAGCGGGGTCTCTCTCCATGATCGCGTCGATGTCGTATTTTATATCGTCGGTTACCGATTTTATACGTTTTGCGGCAGATGACACGCTTTTGCGCCCGTTTTCCGCAATTACGGTGAGCTTCGGCGCGGTGCGTTTCGCTTTTTCGCATCCGGCGGACTTTTCCGCATTTCCGACGGCATCGCGCAGCTTCTTCATTTTGCTTCGCACCGCATCCTCAAGCTTTTCGTCGTGCTTTGCCGACGGGACGTATTCTATATTTATTTTCATATTCATAAATGACTCCTTTGAAGGAAAATCCGCAAATAAAAATCGCCTCCGCACCGTTTCCGGCGCAAGAGGCGGACAGTCCGCGGTTCCACTCTTGATTTGTCGCTTTATACCCGTAACGCAGGCACGCGTCGGCACAGCCGCGGCTCACGGGCGCACAGCCGGATCATTTCGCAGCATCGCTTTCAGCATACGCGAGCCTCTCTGTCCGAAAATCCCTCCGGCATTTTCCCGGTCAAAGCCTTTATTTCATTATACTACCGCCGACGGCGTTTGTAAACCTTTTTTTCACGATTTCCGAAAATATCGGAAAATTACTCGCAGGTTTCGCCGAATCCGCAGAGAAGCACGCCGTTCATCAGAGTGAGAAGCGCGTATGAAGGCTCACTGCCGCGCCCCGCGGAGCCGGGATTTATCATACGGACGCTGCCCGACGCGGTTTCGACGGTGCGGTCATCCTTTATGTGGGTGTGCCCGTAGAGAAGCACGTCGGCTCCCTTTGAAGCGGCATATGATGCCGCGGCAACGAGAGAGCCTTTCACATTCACCGGGCGGTGTCCGTGCAGTGCGAGAAATTTTACGCCCTGCTCTTCAAATTCCGCCTCGAACGGGAACGGCGGGAATGTGAGAAAAGACGAAAGGTATTCCTCGCGGTTTCCGGAGACGATAATCCGCTGCAGAGACGGATACGCTTCAAGCGCGAGTACGGCGTCGTCGGTGCCGTCGCCGAGAAAAACGCACAGATCGAGCCCGGTGATGTTTTTCTCTATCGCTCGGGAGAGCGCACGGGGCGAGCCGTGCGAATCGGAAAATACTATTATCTTCAAGGTTGACTCCTTTCACGGCGCGTAACACATTACGACCGCCGGGCGTATAATGAAAACGAACGAAAGTGAGGTGTCCGAAATGAAAATCGACAAGAAAACTCTTGATATGCTTTCTTCGCTTCCGGACGATAAACTGTGGCAGGTGCTTAATGTGATAGCATCGTCGTCGGGGATAAGTCTCGGCGCGCCGCCGAACGATAAAGAGCAGATCGCGCGCCTCCGTGAGGCGATGGGAAGCGTTACCGAAAACGATCTCGACCGCGCGGCACAGATCGTCGATATCTATCGGGGAGGTGGTAAAAACGGAAAACGGAATAAACAGTGAGAAGCTCGGCAAGCTCAGCGAAAGCGGCGCGCTTTCTGATATTATGTCGGCGCTCTCATCCTCCGCAAAGCCGGAAAAGGAGGCGAGCGGCGAAAGCATAGAAGCGTCGGCAAAGGTCATTGACGAGTATGTTGAGACGGGCGGCGGGGAAGAGCATAACGACGCCGCTTCATCGTCTCCGGATATCATGTCGTTTCTTTCGCCCGAGATGCTCGGTATGATTCCGAAGCTTGCGGCTCTGATGGGAGACAAAGGCGGCGGTGAAAAATCCGTAGACGGGCACTTTGGCGCTGCAGCTCATAAATGGTGTGAGCAGGATGGTCATTTTGCGGTCGCGCTCGCTTGGCAGGGTGCGGCTGGCCATGATGGCGGGCACTGAGCAGC
>URSW01000073.1 GCA_900550625.1 uncultured Eubacteriales bacterium | reverse complement strand
ACCAGGGCCGCCAGGACCGCCGGGACCACCAGGACCGCCGGGACCACCAGGACCGCCGGAGCCGCCTTCGCCGATGACGAGCGTGACCACGGGGCAGTCGAGCTTCATCATCTCCATGAGATTCTGCGCGATCGCCTGACCCTGCCCGCGCATCTCCGCTTCCTCGCCGCAGTATGCTCCTGCGGTATCTACGAAGGTGATGACGGGACGGCGGAATTTCGATGCCTGACGCATGAGGCGGAGGGCTTTTCTGTATCCCTCGGGTCCCGGAGAGCCGAAATGGTTTTTGATCCGCTCCTCGGTGGTGCGTCCCTTGTCGATTCCGATGAAGGTGACGGGAGTTTTGCCGAGATAGCCGATTCCTCCGACCATGGCGCTTTCGTCGCCGAAGCACCTGTCTCCGTGAAGCTCAACGGAATTCGGGAAAAGGGCGTTGATGTATTCGCGCACCGTCGGGCGGTCGCTCGAACGCGCAAGCTTTACTTTTTCATACGGTTCCATCGTCAGTCCTCCTTTGCCTTCTCGGAGTCGTTTTTGTCGGTGTCGGAGTGAGCGCGCAGAAGAAACGCGAGCGTCTTTTTCATATTGCGGCGCTCCACGATGGCATCGCAGAAGCCGTGCTCGAGAAGAAATTCCGCACGCTGAAAGTCCTCCGGAAGCTTTTTCTTCGTGGTCTGCTCGATCACGCGGCGCCCCGCAAATCCGACAAGTGCGCGAGGTTCGGCAAGAATGATGTCGCCGAGCATTGCAAAGCTTGCGGTAACTCCGCCAGTGGTCGGATCGGTAAGCACGGTTATATAGAGATTTCCCGCGTCCCCGTGGCGTCCGACCGCGGCGCTCACCTTTGCCATCTGCATGAGCGAGAGGATGCCCTCCTGCATGCGCGCACCGCCGGATGCGGTAAACGCGACCACGGGAAGGTGATTTTCCGTCGCGTACTCAAATGCACGGCAGATTTTCTCGCCGACCGCAGAGCCCATGCTTGCCATGATGAAGCGCGGCTCCATCGAGATTATGACGCAGCACTCGCCGCCGATCTTCGCCTCGCCGGTTATCACCGCTTCATTTTCGCCCGTCTCATCCTTCGCCCGTTCGAGCTTGTCCCGGTATCCCGGGAAGTCGAGCGGGTCGCATGAGGTCACGGAGGCATCATGCTCGGTGAATGTATCACGGTCGGCAATCATTACAATGCGGTTGCGCGCCGATACGCGGAAGTGGTGACCGCAGTTTGCGCATACCGCCTTATTTTTGGCAATCGCCTTTCTCGATTCGAAGCACTTGCAGTCGGGACAGCGGATAAGATCATCCGTTGTGTCGGCGGCGCTGATACCGCCGCTTTCGAGAGAGTTTTTCGAACCTCTGAACATTCCGATAATGTTGTTCATCTGAAAGATCTCCGCCTTTCTGTTTTATGTCTTACGTTCCCGCGCGAGGCGCGAAAACGAAGTGTTTCATTTTTTAAAGAGCTTTTCGAGGTATGAGGTGTCGTATTCCCCGGATTGGAAGGCATCCTCGAAAATAATGGTATGCAGATCGTCGATGTTTGTTTCCACGCCCTGGATCGCAACCTCGGCAAGCGAAGCTTCGGTTTTGCGGATAGCCTCGTCGCGCGTCGGAGCGTAAACGACAAGCTTTCCGAGCATTGAATCGTAAAGGGGAGATATCCTTTCTCCCTGAACGAGTGCGGAATCAAAATGGACTCTCGTCGTGCTCGGCAAATGCAGAAAATCGATCTGCCCCTGTGATTTCGCGTTGACGCGGCATTCAATCGAGTGACCGCGCAGGACAACGTCGTCCTGAGTGAAGGAGAGCGGAAGCTTTGAAGCTATACGGATCTGCCACTTGACGATATCGATTCCTGAGACCTCTTCGGAAACAGCGTGTTCCACCTGAAGCCGCGTGTTCATTTCGATGAAGTAGAAGTTCCCGTCACCGTCGAGAAGAAATTCGACCGTTCCGGCATTCGTGTATCCGGCGGCGGAGACAGCGGCGCGCGCGGCATCGAACATGCGCTGTCTTGTATCTTCGGAAAGCACGGGGCAGGGGGTTTCTTCGATGACCTTCTGCCTGTTGAGCTGCAGGGAAGAGTCGCGCTCTCCGAGCGTGACGGTGTTTCCGTATTCGTCGGCGAGCACCTGGACTTCAATGTGACGGACGGGTGAGAGGTATTTTTCCATATACACCTCTCCGTCGGAGAACGCACGGCGCGCTTCCTCCGAGGCGTTGATGAACGCATCCTCAAGCTCGCTTTCACTTCCGACGAGACGGATCCCTTTTCCGCCGCCTCCCGCTGATGCTTTTATCAGCACGGGATATCCGATGCTTTCGGCAAAAGCCTTGGCTTCCGCAGCGTCGGAAAGAGCTCCCGATCCGGGTATAACGGGCACTCCCGCCTTTATCATCAGCTCTCGGGCATTGTTTTTGTTTCCCATCTTCTCGATGGTGTCACCGTCGGGACCGATGAACACGATCCCGCTCGCCTCGCAGAGACGGGCGAAGGAGGCGTTCTCTGCGAGAAAGCCGTATCCGGGATGAATCGCACGTGCTCCTGTAGCAAGCGCAGCGCTGATGATGTTTTCCTGATTAAGGTAACTTGACGAGGCGCTCGGTCCGCCTACGCAGACACATTCGTCGGCGAGGGCGGCATGGAGGGAATTTTTGTCGGCTTCGGAATATACCGCGACGGTTTTTATCCCCATTTCGCGGCAAGCACGAATCACTCTGACGGCGATCTCGCCGCGGTTTGCACATAAAATTTTATCGAACACTTTATTCTCCTTAGGCAAAACGGGAATTGTATCGGAGCGCCGGCGGGATCAGTCCTTTTTTACCAGGGCAAAAGAGAAATCCGCGCTCACGCAGAGCTTTCCGTCGACAAAGCCTTTTCCGGAAGCGAAATAGAACACGCCCTTCACTCTTGTAATCTCACACTCGGTCTCGACGGTATCGCCGGGCTTTACGGGATGCTTGAATTTTACGTTGTTCAGCCCGGAAAAGTACGGGGTCACGCTGTCGTCCATCGTGTCGGCGAGAAGCACGCAGGTGGACTGCGCGAGTATCTCGCACAGTATCACGCCGGGAACGACGGGATTTCCGGGAAAATGACCGCGAAGGAAAAATTCCTCTCCGGTGATCTTTCTTTTGGCATGAGCCTTGCCGTCAACGATCTCGGCTTCGTCGATGAGAAGCATATCGTCGCGGTGTGGCAGGATCTTTTTGATTTCTTCCTTGTTCATTGAATCCTCCGCATTATTCGATAACGAAAAGTCCCTGACCGTACTCAACCGTTTCCTCGTTCGAGACAAGGACGGCGGTGATCCTGCCGTCACGCTCCGCGGGAATTTCGTTGAGCATCTTCATGGATTCGATTATGCATACGGTATCGCCCTTCTTAACCTCGGAGCCGACGGAAACGAACGGATCGCGTCCTTCCTGCGGAGCGAGGTACACCGTGCCGACAAGGGAGGATTTCTGCACCGTTCCGTTTACGGAGCGGGGCTCCTCTGCGGCGCTTTCGTCGGCGGGAACTGCCGCGGCTGCCTGAACGGGGGAAGCGCATTCTCTTTCGAGCAGGTATCGGACGGAAGTGTCCGTTATGTCGATCTTTGTAAGACCGTATTTGTCTATGATTTCCGCAAGCTTTGCGACGGTTTTGATGTCCATGGTGAATCTCCTTCCGAATAGAGGCGATATTTTATTGCCGGGGCGGCTGTGATGATGCTCAGACGGGAATTTGCGGTGTCAGTTGATTTTTTTGAACGCTACGCAGGCGTTGTGACCGCCGAAGCCGAGCGAGGTCGAGGCTGCCGTCGTGATCTCGCACGAAACCGCTTTGTTCGGCGTGCAGTCGAGGTCGCAGTCCTCGTCCTTTTCAAGATAGTTGATTGTCGGGGGAACTATGCCGCCGCATATCGCTTTGATCGCGACGATCGCTTCAAGTGCGCCCGCTGCGCCGAGCATGTGACCCGTCATCGACTTGGTCGAGCTCATGTGGATCTTTGCGGCATTGCTTTCGCCGAGCGCCTTCTTTATTGCGGCGGTCTCGGTTCGGTCGTTGAGCGGAGTGCTAGTTCCGTGAGCGTTGATATAGAGCTTTTCGGGCTCATATGCGACATCCTTCAGCGCGTCGGCAATTGCCTTCGCGCTCATGGCGGCACCCGGATCGGGCGCGGTGACATGGTGTGCGTCGCAGGTCGAACCGTAGCCGCAGACTTCGGCGTATATGTTTGCTCCGCGCGCGACTGCGTGGGAGTATTCTTCGAGAATCAGAGTTCCGGCGCCTTCTCCGAGAACAAATCCGCTTCGTCTTTTATCGAAGGGGATGGACGCTGCGTTCACGTCCTCGGACGCGGTGAGCGCCTGGCAGTTGCCGAATCCGGCAACGGTAAGGGGCGTTATCGCGGCTTCGGAACCGCCGCAGATCGCTGCATCGGCGTATCCTCCGGAGATGAGGCGGTAAGCCTCGCCGACGGCAGTCGTGCCCGATGCGCATGCCGTGGATACCGCAACGCAATCGGCGTGAGCGCCGTACTTTATTGCAATGTTTCCGGCTGCGATATTGCTTATCATTTTGGGGATAAAGTGAGGCGATACGCGGCGCGGTCCGCCGGAGAGGAGCGCCTCGTGCTCGGAGCACATCGTGTTGAAGCCTCCGACTCCCGATCCGTAGTATACGGCGAGTCTTTCGGGCTCCACATTGCCCGCGATGCCGCTGTCGTTCATCGCTTCCTCGGTTGCGATAAGCGCATACTGAACGAACAGATCGGTCTTGCGCGCGGTCATCTTATCGAGAAAATCGGTGGGATTGTAATCCTTGATCTGCGCGGCGAGCTTGTATTTTATATCGTCGGTGGGGAAGTATGTGATCGGTGCGATTCCGTTCACTCCGGCGATGAGCGATGCCCATGTCTCGGCAACCGAGTGACCTACGGGGGATATGGTTCCGAGTCCGGTTACGACTACTCTTTTCATTTTTATGACCGTAGCTTCCGTTCTGCGGAAGCTTCCTTTCTCTGTGGGATCGGGTGACGTTCTGCCGTCAAAAACGCCGGACGGCGGCAAAGCGGAAAATTTTTTTGCCGGCTGTCCTTCGGCTTTCCGGCGGACGTTACATTGCGAGTCCGCCGTCGCAGCGGATCACCTCGCCGGTGATATACGCGGCGCTGTCGGAGGCGAGAAACGACGCAAGCGCGGCGATCTCCTCCGGCTTTGCAAACCGCTTCATTGGTATCGCATCGGCGAGAGGTACGCTCTGCGCGATGTCCTTGGTCATGTCCGTTTCGACAAATCCGGGTGCGATCGCGTTGCAGGTCACGCCGCGTGCGGCAAGCTCCTTTGCGACGGTTTTCGTCATTGCGATGAGCCCTGCCTTTGAGGCGGAGTAGTTGATCTGTCCGGGATTGCCGCAGAGCCCCGCAACGGAGCTTATGTTGATGATCCTGCCGCTTCTCTTGCGCGCGAGAACGGGATAGACCTGCTTTATCAGGTTGAACGCGCCCTTCAGATTCACGGCGATAACATCGTCGAAATCCTGTTCCTTCATTGCGAGAACGAGGCGGTCGCGCGTGATGCCCGCGTTGTTTACGAGAATATCGACCGTGCCGAATTCGGCGACGACCGATTTGAAAGCTTCTTCGACTGCGTGGTAATCGGAGACATCGCATTTATAGGCGCGGCACTTTACGCCGCGTGCCTCGACAGATGCTTTGCATTCCTCGGCGGCGCTGTCGTTTGAGGCGTAGAAGAAAGCGATATCCGCGCCGCAATCGGCGAAGTTTTCGCATATTGCTCTTCCGATTCCGCGTGCGGCTCCCGTGACAAGAGCGACTTTTCCTTTAAGCATGGCGTTTCCTTTCAGTTACAGAGCTTCTTTGATATTTTCGATATCTTCATATCCCGATACGCTGAAAACCTTCGCGTCGGGAAGAGTTTTCGATATAAGCTTGGCGAGCGTTGAGCCCGCACCGAGCTCGACGAATGTGTCGGCGCCGTTTTGCGCCATATCGAGAACGGTCTTCTGCCAGCGCACCGGGTGATTGATCTGGTTTTCAAGCAGCGTGCGCACATCGTCCCCGTAAAGCCCCGCCGTGAAGTTTGAGTATGCGGGGATCGACGGAGCCTTTATATCGGCGCTTCGGAGAAATTCCCCGAAGCGGGCGGCGGCCTGTGCCATAAACGGCGAATGGAATCCGCCCGATACCGCGAGAGGTATCAGCCTTCCGCCGGCAGCCTTCACTTCCGCGGCGAATGCGTCGCGTTCCGCGGGATCGCCGGAGATCACGGTCTGCTCCGCGCTGTTATAGTTTACCGGATAAGTGCGGCTGAACTTTGAGGCAATTTCTTCGATCTTTTCCGCGCCGAGCTTCACAACGGCTGCCATGTACGCGGGATTTTCCGCAGCGGCCTGCGCCATGAGTTCGGCGCGGCGACATACGATGCGAAAGCCCTCTTCGGCGGTGTACGCGCCCGCATACGCAAGCGACGATATCTCGCCGAGTGAGAATCCCGCGGTCATGTCGGCGGAAATTCCCGCATCGTCCATTGCATAGGATGCGGCGAGAGACGCAAGATACAGGCAGGGCTGCGTGTTTTCCGTCATTTTGAGTTCGTCGGCGCTGCCATCGAAGCACTGCGCGATCGTTCCGGGACGTGCTTCTTCGGCTTTGTTGAAAAGATTTCGCGCTCTTTCGCAGTTCTCGTAGAATACTTTACCCATTCCGGCGAACTGCGCGCCCTGACCGGAAAACACAAATGATATTTTTCCCATAACAACTCCTCGGGCGGGGAAGCCCCCGCGGGCAAACTTGATGAAGCGAAGCGTAGACTGAACGTCAGCCTCGGGCGTGGAAGCCCCCGCGGGCAAACTTGATGAAGCGAAGCGTAAACCGAACGTCAGCCTCAGCGGGGAAGCCCCCGCGAAAAGCCGGGCAAAACCTTTGCTCATCCTTCTTCCGGCGCGCTCTTTCGCGCATTTCGGCACTCCGAGTACCCCGGCAAATCCGAGCGCGAATCTGCCGAAGCTTTCGTCTGTGACACGGACGAAAGCGAAACTCAGTCCGCGAATTTTGTTCCGCGCAGCAGCTCTTCCGCCTCCGAGAATATTTCCTCGATGATTTCGGCGGCGCTCTGCTCCTTGTTCACAAGCCCCGCGATCTGACCGCAGAGAAGCGATCCGTTCTTTGCGTCGCCGTCAACGGCGGCGCGGCGCAGTGCGCCCGCACCGAGCATTGCGACGCTTTCGGCGGTCGCCTCGGGCGAATACTCTTCCTTTATAAAATTGCGCGAGAAGGTATTCTTGATCTGACGACAGGTGTTTCCGCCGAAGCGGCGTCCCGTCGTTACCGTGGATATGTCCCCGGCGGCGAGCACGGCATCCTTGTAATTCTGATGTACTCCGCATTCGCGCGCGACGAGGAAACGTGTTCCGAGCTGAACTCCGGCCGCTCCGAGCATGAACGATGCCGCAACTCCGCGTCCGTCGGCGATTCCTCCGGCGGCAAGCACGGGAATCGAAACGGCATCCGCGACCTGCGGAACCATCGCCATTGTGCAAAGCTCTCCGATGTGTCCGCCGGATTCCTGCCCCTCCGCGATAACCGCGTCGGCTCCCGCGCGCTCGACCATTTTTGCCATAGCGCACGATGCCACTACCGGGACAACGGTGATTCCCGCGTCCTTCCACAGCTTCATGTATTTTGTCGGATTTCCGGCACCGGTTGTAATGACCTTTACCTTTTCTTCCGCCGCGATCTGCGCGACCTCGTCGGCGAACGGGCTCATCAGCATAATGTTTACGCCGAACGGCTCATCCGTAAGCTCACGGGCGCGCACGATCTGCCCGCGGAGGTATTCGGCATCCGCATTCATTGCGGAGATTATTCCGAGTCCGCCTCCGTTTGATACGGCGGGGG
>URSW01000072.1 GCA_900550625.1 uncultured Eubacteriales bacterium | reverse complement strand
CGTTCATCGTCTCCTCGTCATGCTCGACCACGATGACCGAGTTTCCGAGATCGCGCAGACTTTTCAGCGTTTCTATGAGAAGGTGGTTATCCCTTTGATGAAGTCCGATAGACGGCTCGTCGAGGATATAGAGCACCCCGGCGAGAGAGCTTCCGATCTGTGTTGCAAGACGTATACGCTGTGCTTCACCGCCCGAGAGCGTGCCGCTCTTGCGCGAAAGCGTGAGATAATCAAGTCCCACGGATATGAGGAATCCGAGACGCGCGCGAAGCTCCTTGAGTATCTCGCGTGCAACCTCGGTCTCCGCCTCGGAAAAGCGGAGATTCTCTATAAATTCCTTCGATTTCGTCACGGGGAGAGCGCAGAGCGCGCTGATCGTCATATCGCCGACTGTGACCGCGCGCGCCGTCCGGCTGAGACGGCTTCCGCCGCACTCGGGGCAGTCGCTTTCCTCGAGAAACTGTTCGTAATATTCGGCGTCGCTGCCGTTCTGCTCCATCCGCTCCTCTATGGTGGGAATTATCCCCTTATAGAGCACGCGCTGCGGACGCGGCGGTCCCGAGAAGCTCCGACGGATATCGTACACCTCGTCGCCCGTACCGTAAAGCAGCGCCTTTTTCGCCTCCGGCGAAAAATCCTCGAGAGGCGTATCCATGGTAAATCCGTGGCGTTCGCCGACGGCGGCGACGAGCGGTCCCGACCACGACTCGGGACCGAGCGATTTGAATCCGTTCACGGCAATCGCGCCGTGAAGAAGCGACAGCTCCGGATGAGGAATGATCTTTTCGGGAGAGACGCGGCGAACCGCGCCGAGTCCCATACATTTCGGGCACGCGCCGTAGGGATTGTTGAACGAGAACATACGCGGCTCAAGCTCGCCGAAGCTTATGCCGTGCTCCTCGCAGGCGTAGTTCGTCGAGAACTCAAGCTCGTCCCGCTCGGCATTCCCCTCTCCGACAAGCTGCACCGTAACACGTCCGTCAGACGTGCGCAGCGCCGTTTCCACCGAATCGCCGAGGCGCTGGCGGAGCCCGTCCTTCATCACAAGGCGGTCAACCACGATATCGACTGTGTGCTTGCTGTTTTTATCAAGCTCGATCTTCTCGGTGAGGTCGTAGATGCTTCCGTCAACGCGCACGCGGGCAAAGCCCGAGCGCTTCGCGTCCGCGAGAACCTTCTCGTGGCGTCCCTTCTTTCCGCGGACGACCGGGGAAAGAAGTATGAACCGCTGTCCCTCCGGCAGCGCCATGATCCTCTCGATGATCTGATCGACGGTCTGCTGGCGTATCGCCTTTCCGCAGACCGGGCAGTGCGGTACGCCGAGGCGTGCGTAAAGCAGGCGGAGGTAATCATATATCTCCGTGACCGTTCCGACCGTGGAACGGGGATTCTTCGATGTGGTTTTCTGATCTATCGATATTGCGGGACTGAGTCCCTCGATGGAATCGACATCGGGCTTGTCGAGCTGACCGAGAAACATTCTGGCGTATGACGAAAGAGATTCGACAAAACGACGGTGACCTTCGGCATACAGAGTATCAAACGCAAGCGAGCTCTTGCCCGAGCCCGAAAGTCCGGTTAGAACCACCAAGCTGTCACGTGGTATCTCGACATCGATATTCTTCAGATTGTTGACGCGCGCCCCTTTTATAACTATATTCTTCGGCATTTCTCATTCTCCGTTCCGCCTCGCGGCGGGAAAGTTTTTCTACAGTTTTATTATGTTCGCCTCGGGCGCAAGCTCCGCCTCAAGCTCGCGGCAGGTGAACAAAAGCGACTGACGGTGCGGCAGGCTCTGCATGGCAAGTATTTCGGCAAGCCGTGCGCGATCGATACGCGCGAAGCTTTCGTCGAACACCGCCGGCGGGGTCCGCTTTCCGAAAAGCACCTCGGCAAGCGAAAGCCGCAGACTTATATACGCGCTGTCCGCGCTTCCCGCAGAAAGGTATTCCGCCTCGCGCGTACCCGCGTCTCCGGTATAGCTCATCGAGAAATCGTGCGCCACGCCGAGCGACGAATACCGTCCGAGAGTCGCCGTCGAGAAGCGCTCGGACGCGCCCTTTATGATTCTCGGCATAACGTCGGCGCGAAGCTTTTCTCCCGCACTCTCGAGAGTGTCTATCGCAAGTCTGACCGCGTCGCAGCGCAGCGTCATATCGGAAAGCTCCGTCCTCATCGCCTCGATCCTCTCGGCGATCTGCGCGGGCGGAACCGCGCGACCCGCGGAACGCTTTGACTCATAATCGGTCCGCTTTGCGTAAAGGGCGCGGAGCTTCTGATCGTTGAATTCCCTTTTGCGGCGAAGCTCGGCGCATTCCTCCGCCGTAAGCTTTTCCGCGCGCTCCCATTCGGGAGTAAGCTCGGCTTCGGTGCGTCTTTGATTTATCGCGGGAAAATCGTACCGCTTAAGCGCCATCGCGCGGACGGTGCACTCACCCGATTTTTCCTTCACGGTCTCGGACAGTGCATCGATCTCCGCGAACTTCTTCTCCGCGCATTCGCGCGCGCGGCAGAGCATATCCTCGGCGCTCATATCCTCATCAGGCGCGTCCCCGGTGCTCTCCGTATAAAGCCCCGCAGCCTCCTCGGTCAGTGAGAATATCCGTCTTTCGCTTTCGTCGGCAATATCCGCAAGCTCCTTCGCCTGCCCCGCAAGCTTCACCGCGTCGCGCGCCTTCTCTTCTCCGAGAGCTATATTCGCAAGCAGCGAATCCTCACCGTCGGCATCCCACTGCGCGCACAGCGCATCGAATTTCTTCGACGCGCTGTGCGAAACGGATGCGAAAACGACCGTCGCGCACAGAAGCACCGCGCCGGACGCGGCGGGAACGAGGAATTCGGAAAAGCGAAGCGTATACATAACGACGGCGGCAATGCAGGTGGCGACCGCAAGAATCGCCGTGACGATCGCGGAAACTTTGGACACGCGGCGGCGCGATCCGAGCTTTTGCGCACTGTCGCGGGCGGCAGCGCAGTCGTCGGCATCGGTCTGCTCTGCAGCATTCGATTTGAGATACTGTATGCGCGAGCGGTTTCTCTCAAGAGAAGCCTTCTCCGCCGCAAGCTCCTTTTCGACGCCCTTTATGCTCACGAGAATATCGCGCGCCGGGAAGTCGGCTTTCATCTCTTCGAGGCGGCGCTTGTCCTCCTCGAGCGAGCGGTCCGCCTCGGCAAGCTCTCTCTTCATTCTGAGCGCTTCGATATCCTCAAAATGCGAGATCACCTTCGCCGCGGTCTCGTTTTCCTTTTCGGCGCGCTCGATCTCCGCCGAAGTCCGCACAAGCGAGGCTTCCGCATCTATGACCGCGGCGTTCTCCGTCTCGGACAGCTCAAGCTCCCTTTCAGCCGCCGAAATTTTCGCTTTCAGCTCGGGGATCGCGCCGCCGGAGGAATTCTTGTGGAGAAGCTGCCTTCTCACCTTGTCAAGCTTGGAGATCACTTTTTTCACGTCAACGGTCTCGTCCGCGGAGCAGAGTATGTTCTCGATCGCCGCCGACACGCCCGAGGTGTCCGGTTCGTTCGTTCCGAGCTGGCGTATGAAAACCGTGTTCACGAAAACATCCTCGGGCATTCCGAAGAAATATTCTCCCGGTTCGCAGTTCATCTTGACGATCGCGCCCGTGCCGAGATCGACCGTCACCGTGCGCTCCCTGACGGGCGCGCTGTCAGAGCCGTCCGAGACGACGAGCGATCTCTCGATACGGTAACGCCCCTCACCCGCGGTGAGATACAGCTCGCCCGCGGCGCAGCCCGTATCCCAGTTCACGAATCTCTTTCGCTCCGAGATCGGGAAAGCGTCGCTGCTGCGCCCTGAAAGACCGTAAAACATGAATTTTATAAACATCGCCGCGGCAGTCTTGCCGGACTCGTTTGCGCCCTCAATTATGTTGAGGCTGTCCGAAAACGTGAATTCCCTGTCGCGCAGCGATCCGAAGGAGTCAACCTTTATTTTGTTTACCGTCATATTCTCCTCCTCAGATATCCGAAATGTTTTCTCCGCCGATAGCCGCCGTAACGTACCGCAGCGCCCGCAGCGCCACCTCGCGCTCCCGCGCGTCCGCGCTCTCGAGCTTCGGCTTTATCATCCTGTAGAATTCGCCCCGCACGGACAGATCGTCCTCGAGGTAGTCCGCACCGCCGAGCGGCACGGTCTCGTCCTTGAGCGTGAACGAGAACACTCCCGGAAACGCTTCGGCAATAACGGAGGGGGAAATGACAAGCGCGGAATCCGTCACGCCGTAGATTCTCACGCGGACCGCCGTTTCGTCGTCCGCGCCGGATATCGCGTCCTCTATTTTGTCCGTGACCTCGCGCGAGGTCGCAGCCCCCGTGACATCGACGGATATATCCTCGTACCGCCTTCTCGAAAATTTCATCGTGCGTACCGCCGCCTTCGCCGAATCGGAATCCTTGTCCACGGTCACGACGAGCGCGCCCTTGTCGCCGCACTCGTCGAAGGAGCGCCCGACAAGGCATCCGCAGTACGCATAGCTGCAGCTTCCCGCCTCGCCGCGGTAATTATCCGCATTGTGTATATGCCCGAGCGCCGCATAGTCCGCGCCGAACGAAGCAAGCACGTCCTTTGACAGCGGCGCGCTGTGCGAAAGCGGCGACGTCATATCGGCGTGCGCACAGATCAGGTTTATTCTCCCGCGGTCGGCGACCGATGCCGATGCAAGCGGCACCGAGGTCATCTCGCCCGAAACAAAGGCGTACCCGTAAACATCGGTGTTAAGCTCGGGAAATGAGAAGCATTGGAGAACGTCGGAGCTGAACACCTTTACATTGTCGGGCATTTTTATTTTCTCCCATATGCTGCCGTGGGTATACGGATCGTGATTTCCCGGAGAAACGATCACCGGACATCCGACGCGGGAAAACTCGCCCGTCACCAGCTCGGCGGTCTCGCGCGTTATGTATCTGCTCTCGAACAGATCCCCCGTCACAAGGACAATATCGATGTCCCCCGTGCGCGCATACGTCATCATCGACGTGAACGCACTCCGAAGCTCCGCACGGCGCAGCTCTGCGCGGTCTGGTGAAAGCCCCGAAAACGGTGAATCAAGGTGAATATCGCCTGTATGAAGTACCTTTATCATTCGCACTGCCTTTCAGCCGTATCGAATCGCCGTTTTCCCGGAGGCACGGCGCTCCGGCGGCAAAAATCTTCTATCATATGATTATATCACAAAGTACGCCCGGAGGCAACATTTAATTGAATAATGAATAAAAAATAATACGAAAACGCGGCATTCTCATCGGATGGCACGGCGTTCATATTTCGGTTCGGAAAATAAACGTTTTTTTCATCTTTCGGACACTTTTCCTTGACCGAAACAAAAAAATGTGGTATAATATCGCAGATATATGATGTTTTCTACAAATTTGTAAATGATGAAAGGATGTTGAAATGAAGAAAATCGTATCCGCGGCGCTTTGCCTGTGTATGGCTGCCGCGACTCTCGCCTCGTGCGCGCAGAAAAGCGAGCCTTACGTCTCGCCGAGGATCACCGTCTCGTCGTCTGCCGCCGAAGACAGCGCGGTATGGCTGACGAAACGTCTCGGCGATTCCCTCACGGGCAGGATCGTGCTTGCAGTCGGTGACAGTGCAAACGGCATCGACATGACGAACTTCGAGGATGACGGATTTGTGATCCGCACCGACGGTTCATCGACCGTTATCGCATCTAAGACCGAAACCGGACTTGACGCCGCGGTACACAAGTACGCGAACGCGGTTGACACCGGAAAAGCCGACACCCTCGACATTGTATACCATGAGGGATACCGCATCGAACGCCTCACTCTCGCGGGAAATGACATCTCCGAGTACAAGATCGAATACCCCGCAGAGCACAACGAAAACATGATGTTTGCGATCTCCGAGTTCACGCGCCTCGTCAAGCAGGCATGCGGCGCTGACCTTGCCGCATCCGAGGGGATCACCTCCGCCGCCAAGGTCATCGAATTCCGTCATTCGACCGATGCGGAGCTCAAGGATGACGGCTACCGCTACTTCTTCGAGGGCGACAGATTCGTAATCGAAGGCGCGGTGAAGCGCGGATGCATGTACGGTGTATACCGCTTCCTCCAGAATGAGCTTGATTGGGCGGGAATCGGCAGCTACGGTCAGACCGTTCTCTCCGAATCCGATCACATCGACATTCCCGCCGATACAAAGAAATCCGAAACGCCCGCATTCCAGCATATTGACACTCAGGATCAGAGTCAGTCTCCCGTTGCAGCGCGTTTTTCGACCGACAAAAGAACTCCCTCGGCTGCGCAGAATTCCTACGGTGCGGTAACACAGGCACATCACGGCTTCTCTCGCTACAGATGGGGCAGCTACTATGTTGACTATAAGCAGATCTGCTACACGGATGAAGATGTGATCTGCAACGTCAGAGACAGCGTCCTTGAGTATATCGAAAACAAACTCGCCGCCGGATCGGTCATCGGCGTTGATCTTCAGTTCATCGATCTTGCACAGGGAGACAACGGCTACTATTGCCACTGCCCGAACTGCATGAAGGTGATGAAGGAAGAAAACGGCGCGGCATCCGGTCCCGTCGTGCGCTTTGCAAACCGCATCGACGAAGAGGTAAGCGAGCAGTACGAAGGTCTTGCGTATCTCATATTCGCGTACATGGGAACTCAGCCTGCCTGCGTAACTCCCGCAAGTTCCGGTGTCCGTGTGACCTTTGCGCCGAACGGCTGCTGCTCCGCGCACAAGCTCAGAGGCGGTGAGTGCAACGAACAATTCAGCCTGTATGCCGTAACCGATTCCGATATAATCAACAACGACGATTTCGGCGAATGGCTCGAGACGTGGTGCAAACTCTGTGATAACGTATATGTATGGTACTACCTGCTCGAGCAGAACGTTCAGACATACACGGTGCTTGACAATCTGTACGACGACATGAAGTTCTTCTTTGAAAACGGAGTACAGGGAATGTTCTTCAACAGCGACAACCAGGCTATAAGCTTCAACCACCTGTATCTCCAGCTCGCGTATGAGATGAATTGGAATCCCGACATGACCCGCGAAGAGTACGACGAGCTGACGGAGAAGCTTCTCGCACTCAACTACGGCGACGGCTGGATGTACATTGAGGAATACATCGACATCCTCCAGAAGGGACAGGACCTCGAAAACAAGTGCTGGGACTGCTGGGGCTACGGAAGCTACGACGGCAACTACGATCCCGCATACATGATGGAGATGTCCGACTGCACGAGCGAGCTGATCGAGCGCGCGGTTGACATGGCGGTATTTGCCGATCAGCGCATGCGCTGCGAGATCCTCTCCGCGACCGTATATTATCAGGGATGCTACTCATCCTATTTCAAGGCATACGACGACGGAGACGAAGCGCGTCTCAACGTGCTCCGCGACCGTTACGCGCTTGCGATGGAGCGTCTTGCGAAGGTCGGATACAATCTCGATTCCTTCACATGGGCAAAGCTCTACATGAACAGAACCGTAGACGACGAGGCATGGAACAAGTGGGTCGGTCAGCGCGAGGATAAGCTTCCTCACGGCGAGACCGTGCGTCCCGCTCCGCCGGAATACGCGAAATAAACGAAAAACAAAAAGGAGGACGACCGATCCTCCTTTTTCATTTACGGTGCAGACGTACTGTGTGATCGCCGCCGTAAGCGGACAGCACAAATCGGAATGCCGATCCCCCGGACGGTGCGGAAATACAGAGCCGAAAGAAACAACATCAGCCTATGACCGCCGCAATGCCGATACATACGCAAAGATATGCAAGAATCACACCGAACGGGCGAAATCCGTCCACGGTCGAGTGCGCTTGGGGTCGAGTGCGCTTTGCGTCGGCGGAATGTAGGCGCACGGGTTTGATACGTTTTTTGCATCGGCTGCAGGCAGCACGGCGGACGCCTCCGATGACGCGCGGCAAACACCTCCGGAGATGCCACGCCGCCGCGCGGTCAAAGTCTGTCGATATACTCGCACGCCTTTGTCGCCGCCGCCGCGCCGTCACCGACCGCCGTGGTAAGTTGACGCAGCTCCTTGCGGCG
>URSW01000071.1 GCA_900550625.1 uncultured Eubacteriales bacterium | reverse complement strand
ATCGGATGCTCTAGCCAACTGAGCTATTCCGCCGTATTGGTTTCTGTTTGGCGCTCAGCTATTATATCATGTCCGACACGGTTTGTCAACCTTTTTTCGAAAAAAAGCGAAGTCGTTTTTTTGTCCGTCTGCGGAGGGGTCGAAAATCCGCGCCGCGCCGCTCTCCGGCAAACGGAAAGTATCTGCTAATGATCGCGCTCCGCGCTCCGCAAGCGAACAAAACGTCAGTATTCGTATCCGAATATTCCGGACAGCACCTCGAGTATTTTGAAGCGGACGCGGTATTTCGGCGAGTGCTCATTCTTTATCATCCGGTATCCTTCTGAGCTTATTCCCGCCGCAACGAAGTCCTCTTCTTTTTCCGCTGCCGATGTGCAGAGCGGAGGAAAGAGCACGCACCACCAATTCTTTCCCTCGCCGCTTCCGAGAACAACGCGCAGCGACATGTATTTACCGGCCGGGAGCGAGATGTCTTCATATATTCTTTCGGGATAGACCTCCTCGCCGAGTATTACCGACGCAGTGTATTCGTCGGTGTATTTGCTTACCTCGTCCGCCGCGGATTGTTCGATTTCCGGAAGCATCTGAGATACCGACGAGTACGCCTCTTCAATCGAATCCCCGCCGCGGTCGCCGATCTCGGTGATGATCCGGTCGCGGACGCGAAGCTTTATCGCCTGATCCTCTTCGGAATCCGAATCCGCGATAACGTGCAGACGGATAACGTTGTCGTAAAGCGTTTCCTCTCCGTTCACGGGAAGAAACGATATTATAATAAACGCGGATATTACGGCACAGCAGAGAGAAAGAATGTATTTCATCCGAAAAGCTCCTTTATGTTTGCAGTCGGGGAAATCCGGAAATGATGTTAGATTCCCGCCGCAGCGAAAGTATTCCCCGCACCGTGCGGATTTATTCCGTCAGGTGCGAAAAAAATCCGCATGAACGCGGTCTTGACAATAAACTTTCATAGGCTTATAATATTCGAAAGCGGTGAGTTCGTAACCATCCTCATCGCGGCGAAAGCCGAAAAAAATAAAACTAAGGAGCGGGGAATTTCCCCAAAAAAGAAAATGGAAAAAATAAGGAAGAGAACTCTTTTCACGGTACAGGGAGCCGTTATCGCGGCGCTTTACGTCGTCCTTACGATGCTTGCATCGTTCATGGGACTTTCGAGCGGCGCAATACAGGTGAGATTTTCGGAGGCGCTTACGGTGCTTGCGTGGTTCACACCGGCGGCGATACCGGGACTTTTCGTCGGATGCATACTTTCAAACATATTGTCCGGCGGAATACTTCCGGATGTTATTTTCGGAAGCATAGCTACGCTTATCGGCGCGGTACTCACATATCTGCTCAGAAAAAAATCGCCCTGGCTTGCTCCCGTTCCGCCGATCGTCGCAAACACGCTGATAATTCCGCCCGTGCTCAAGTATTTTTATGTGCTTGACAATGCCGTGTGGTATCTGTATGTTACGGTCGGCATCGGTGAGATCATATTCTGCGGAGTGCTCGGTATGATACTGTTCGGTGCGATAAAAAAGAAAGCGCCGAAAATATTCGGAATGTGAATTGATACCGCGACGGTTCGCAATTTCCGCACTTGCTTTAACCGATAACTCTTCCGAAATCCGGATAGATATGCGGATATGTAGTACTGCACTGTAATGTCAAAGACCGGTCTGTGGTCCGAAATGCGCTTGCGGCTTTTCTTGATACGGATAATTAAAATACGGAGGCTATATCTATGAAAAATTTCAGGACTATCGTATCGCTTATCGCCATGGTGCTTTACGGAATGCTCGGATTCCTTATCGGCACCGTGCTTGGTAATGCGTTCGGCGGCGCGATTCTCTTTACAATGACTGCCGGAATTGCCTGCGTGGTTTACACGATAGACAATCGGGATGAGTAAAAAGGTTTCCCGTCGCCGATCTGACCGATGCCCTCGACTGCGATAGGGTCGGGTTATCCACTGATGTCGGACTGACTTCGCGAAGCCGCCCGAGCTTTCGGCGATAATTTGAAATCCCCGTATCTTTTTTGAGATACGGGGATTTTGTGCGCTCGGACGGCGGATGCTTCCGATCATCGACGCGCTTGCCGCCTTTGGGGATTATTATAAATCCGTGCTGAAACAATAATTTTCGGTATAACCTTCTGTATTACGGCAGGAAATGCCGGGTTCTTGATTACCGCAAACGCAAAAGCAGCGGTAAAGCGTATTGCATTGAATAAAAAACTTCCGGTCGGAATGTTTGCTTTGACGTTCCGATCGGTTGTTTTTCCTCCCGAAGCTTATCGGACCGGACCGAATGCCGCTTTTGCAATAAAGTTCAAAATAAAAATGCAGAAGAATCGCTTTGCAATTCCTGTGATCGCCATCGGCAGCGAGCAAAGGCAGGAGCCTTCGTGATCTCTCACAATCGCTCCCGCCTTTTCGTTTACAGCTTCCAATCTACGGTCTGCTTCTTTCCGCCGCCGAAGTCCGCGTAAATTCCCGGCTCTGCAATCAGGTGCTCTTGCCTGCCTTTTTGCACGATGCGTCCGTGATCGATCACGAGAAGCAGATCGGCATGGCGCACGGTCTTGAGTCGGTGCGCGATCATGATGATCGTCTTATCGCGCGTCAGCGCCTCGATCGCCTTTTGCAGCCGATCCTCATTTTCGGGATCGACGTTTGCCGTCGCCTCGCCCAATATGACGATCGGCGCGTTTTTCAGCTTCGCGCGGGCAATGGCAATGCGCTGCCGTTCACCGCCGACGAGCGCGTCAAATGCATTTCAAAATTATTAGGATGTTTTTGTGTGTATAAAAGAAAATTCATATTTTCAGGTTATACTGTAATAAAAAACTTGTATTTGAACGGCATTGTGTTTCCGAACTGTTATTTGAGGAGAAAACGCGCATGAATAGATGTATTGAAATCATTATCGCTGTCTTAGTTCTGCTGTCGATGTTTACGGGTTGTTATCTGAAAATGCCGGGAACAGTGAATCCGGAAATCAGGCAGGAAGACACATCGGCTCCCGCGTCCGAACCGCCGAGGATGGAAACGGAATCTTCACCTACGTCACCCTCGCAGACAGATGATGAGATTGACCTTAAATTACGGGAAATGACACTCAAAGAAAAAGTCGGTCAGTTGTTCATTATTCGTCCGGACGCACTTGATTTATCGCAAACAGCAGAACAAATTAAGGATTCCTCCGCCGACGGAGTGAAAGAATTATCAAGCGCTATGGCGGCTGTGCTTGATAATTATCCCGTAGGCGGTATTGCCATGTTCGGGAAGAATATTTCAACACCCGATCAGATAACCGCGTTCATCAATAATCTTCAAAATTCCGGTAATATTCCTCTTTTCATGGCGATAGATGAAGAAGGAGGTCTTGTCGCACGGATTGCCGACAATGCCGCATTTAATGTCCGACGGTATAAAAGTGCGGCTGCGGTGGGTGAAAGCGGCGACACAGCAGCCGCGGCGGAAATGGGGCAAACGATCGGCACGTATCTGCATCAATACGGATTCAATTTGGATTTTGCCCCGGTTGCCGACGTGAACTCGAATCCGAACAACCCTATAATCGGGAACCGTGCGTTTTCATCGGATTCCGATGCTGCTGCAAAGATGGCAAAAGCTATGGCGGAAGGTCTGAAAAAACAGCAGGTTATTCCGACTTTTAAGCATTTCCCCGGGCACGGTGATACCGCAGAGGACAGCCATAACGGAATTGCGGTGAGCCATAAATCGAAAGAGGAAATGGAAATATGTGAATGGCGCCCTTACGAATCTCTAAGCATTGAGAACTGTGTCATGGTCGGTCACATAGCAGCACCTGAAATAACGGGCGATTTGACACCTGCGTCCATGTCATATGAAATTGTAACCGGTATTTTAAGACAACAGCTGAACTTTGAAGGAGTCGTGCTTACCGATGCCTTGGGAATGGGTGCGATAACAAATGAATATACTTCGGCTGAAGCTGCGGTAAATGCCATAGGGGCAGGATGCGATATTCTTCTTTGCCCTGATGATCTCAGGGAATCATTTGAAGCGGTAACGGAATCCGTTGAAAACGGAACGATAAGTGAAGAACGCATTAATGAAAGCGTTTACCGCATACTGCGGTTAAAGCGAACGTACGGATTGATTAAATAACTGAAACAAAACAGGTCGGATAATCGGAGGACAGGCAAAAACATTCGAGTGGTAAACGGTCAGGGTAAACGGTGTCATCCGCCGCTCCGCCAGAACAAAAAAACGAACGGGGAGGTCTCGGCAAATCCTCCACGTTCGGCGGCATGTGTTTTATATCGGCAAAAACTTGCAGACAAGCGCAAAAACACCTGCGGTTTTTGCCGCTGTTCGTTTTTTCGAATAAAATCGGATTACTTCTGCTCAGCGGATGAGCATCATTTTTTCATGTACTTCACGCATTCTTTTTCAAGCTTACGCCATATAGGATATTCCGTTCCGTTATCGTTGAAGATTTTTTTCGATCGCAGTTAAGCACACTCATCTCGTCGATCTCGTTTATGGTTGGTCGGAAACGCAGATCTTTCCGAGGACGGTCGCACACATCAGCTTGAAGAAGCGAAGGCAGGTCTTGCGATACCTGTCACTCTCAAAATACACCCACCGCTTCGGCAGAATCTCATGCTCGGCATTCTTTATGGCGCGGTATTCCTCAATGTCGGCATCAATCAGCTTGTTCAGGTAAGCAGTGTTTCCCCTGAGCTTTTTCGGATCGCCGTCTGTCTTGCAGCACGCAAATACTGCCGGGATCACAAACGCCGCATGTCAGAGAAGAGAGTCCTCCATGTTCGGCTTGTATGTTACTTTGTATTTTGTCCCGTCGAAGATCTGCCCTATAAGCTTCTCGTTCGAGAGCGCGCCCGAAAGCTGCCCTATCGTGATCTTTTTTGAGATCAGCGGATGATATACGGTCACTTTCCCGATGACCCGCCGCATTTGTGAATGCAAACATCACGTTTTTTCGGGCAGCAAAGCTGCAAGCCCCGCTGAGCGCACGTTGTTTCCAGCAAAGACGAGGTTTTTCGTCCTGCACGCCCGCGGAGCGCCCGGCACCGAGTCGATCTGCGTGTAACGCATTACGACAAAGATCACATCGTATTCATCGTCCGGCTTCAGCTCGGTCACTGTCGGGATGCGGCTGACCGATATGCGAGGTGAAACCTTGTCCTTTATTCGAAGACCGTTTGTTTTGATTTCCTCCGCCACTGCTCCCACGCGAGCGGCGTTACATCCTTTCCCGCGCAAAACAGATTTTTTGCGGGATTGCAGGCGGGCACCCCCGCATCGTAAACCGGTAATTTCACGGCGAATCCTCCGTTTTCAAACAGTGATTATTTATTTTTCAGATGTACCGCCCTGATGCGGTATCCGGATTGTTTTCTGATCTATGGGATGCCGCTGCGCGTTATATTCCGATAAGCGTCTCGAGGCTGAGATCAAACAGCAGCTCACGCGCGCTTCTGTTTCCGTACCAATCACGGTCGTCGTAATTGTCGGTGTCGCACAGTATGTCTCCGCTGTACAGAAGCTGACCGAAACGCATACCGCGGAAGCGGCACAGCGCGGCGAGCGAAGCGCATTCCATCTCGACTGCGCCGCAGCCCTCGCTTTTGCGGTATTCGACCATCTCCGCGGTCTCGCGGTAAAAGCCCGCCGTGGTCCATGCGACGGTTCTGACAAAAGGTACGGAGTGCTTTCTTAAAACGCTTTCGGCGGCTGCCACCATATCGGCGTCAAGATCGACAAAGCGCGACGGAGGAAGATAAAAATACGACGCACCGTCTGCACGCAGTGCGCGGTAGGGAACTATTACATCGCCCGCTGGGATGTTGTCGAGCGCGCCGCAGCTTCCGCAGCAGAACAGAGTGCGCACTCCGAGCCCGTAGAGAAAATCTGCCTGCATTGCGGCGGAAGAGCCGCCGACGCTTGCCTGCGTGAGCGCGATCTCTTCGCCGCCGATCACGGCGGTGTAAACGGGGAAGTTCCGCATTTCCGAGACATACTCGCCGATCATGCGCGCACCCGACTTTTCGGTAAATTCGTCGAGAACCTCGCCGAAAAACGTCATCAGACATTTTTCGGGGGCTTTGAAAAGGGGCGCGGGATTTATGACTGCGCTGCGGCAGTCGGAAAACTCGAGAATCGGGATTTCGTTTTTTGCGATCATTTCGGACATGATCCTTTCTTTATATAAAGTCGCCCTCGCGGGCGCGGTGTTTCGATCATAAGTATACCCCGGGCGACGCAGCATGTCAAGCGAACAACTCCTCCGACGTGACGCGGGGGCGCTGAATGGAGTCGCAGGTATTCCTGCCGGATACGCGCCGTCGGCGCGGCTTTCTCATCACGGATGTGCCGGACTGTCTTGCGCGGCGAGATGTAACCGTTATTTCCGAAATACGGAAGGCAGATCCGATTTACCGAAAGCGCCGCGCCCGGAATAATCGGACAGCTTGAAAAATAAACTTTATATGAGAGGCGGCGCGCAGTCGGAAGCGAAAACGAAGGCGCATCCTCCGCGTCAAAGGAAGGGGCAGTCTTCGGACGGAGTACGGAAATATGGCAAACGGGAAAATAACTGTGACATCGGGAAGGGAGAGACAGCACCGTGGCGGCGCAAGGTCGTGCGGCGGAGCAAAGCGCACGGCGTGCGTGATATGTATATGCGGTGCGATCTTCTGCGCGGCGTTTTTTGCAGCGTATCTCTCGTCAGGAGAAGAAAGGTATGCGGAGGGTGAAAACTACACCTTTGATACTGTATTCGCATCCGCCTCTTCGGACGGCGGGAACGGACGGAGCGTTATCACAGGTTCGATGGAAAACGGCGAATGGTCACTCTGGGCATACCTCGAATACGTCATATCAAGGCTGATCGGCGGCTGAATTTGAGAAGATTTTCTCTCCTCGGAGAATGGGCGGCGCTCGCTTTCCTGATATTCGCCGCGGGCAGCGCGCATCCGTATATGATACTTTTTTCCGCCGCGCTTCATGAGGGTGCGCATATCGCCGCGTGGTATATGCTCGCCGAAAAGTCAGGGCATTCTCCGAAGCTTTTCTTCGGCGGAGGGGCATTGTCATATTTTTCGGGCACACTGTCATACGGGAAAGAGCTGTGCGTGATCTCGTCCGGGTGCGCGGCGGGACTTTTTCTTGCGGCGGTGTCGAAGCTTTGCGGTTATCCCGAGCTTGCAGAGATCAATATCGCTCTGTGCGCGGTGAACGCATTTCCCGCAAAAGGACTTGACGGCGGGGAATTTCTGCTTACGCTTTGCGAGTGGATCGGTGGAACGCGTGCATACCGCGTCGGGGAAAGACTGCTCACCGTAACGGCGGTGCTCTTCTGGGGCGCGGTGGTCTATTGCGAGCTTTGCGTTTACGAAAACATAACGCTTCTTTTCATCGCGGTCTACATCCTTTTCCGAACGCTGAGATGACTTTCGGTGCACTGTGTGCTTATCGGGTGCGGCATATCGTTTCTTCGGAAAATAGTTCGTCGTCCGCCGGAAGACATGTATACTTAAAAATCCCCGTACCTCTTTCGAAGTACGGGGATTCTGTACGTTGTCCGGCTTTTCGCCGCTGCCGGCGAGGATGCGGTGATCTTTCATACCGCCGGGCGATTCCGTCGAAGAATGTCCGAATAATATCAGAGCACGGGGGTCATTACGAGAACTGCGGTGTCGTGAGCCTCGAGCGAGACCGCGAATTCTCCGCATACCTTCTCTGCAAGAACCTCTCCGGTCCACGCGTCGGTGATCTTCATCGGCACTGCGGGAGAGAGATCGAGTTCTTCCCACTTGTAGGAGTATTCGCGCTTCTCATGAGCGCGGTTGATGATCGCGGACACCCAGCGGAAATCGGAAAGCTGACGCACCCAAAGCTCGCGTCCGTGATCCTCGGTGGAAACTCGGTGAGCGGGCATTGCGAGCGGATCCTGATTTATTGCGATCAGCCGGGGATTTTTGAGAATATCAAGCGCAACGGAATCGAGATGATTCGGGTCGGCGCCGATAAGAAGGGGAGCGGCG
>URSW01000070.1 GCA_900550625.1 uncultured Eubacteriales bacterium | reverse complement strand
TCCGCAAGACAAGCCGCGAGGTCAAGGAGATCACGCCGCGGATACTCACACTGCTCGACGATATGACGGAGACTCTCCATGAGGCGAACGGCTGCGGACTTGCCGCGGTTCAGGTCGGCGTACTCCGCCGCGTCGTTCTCGTCGAGACCGACGAAACGGGACTTCTCGAATTCATAAATCCCGTGATCGTCGAGCGCGAGGGAGAGCAGGAGGAGCTTGAGGGCTGCCTCTCGATCCCCGGGAAATGGGGATACACGCACCGCCCGATGAAGGTCACGGTGCGCGCTCTCGACAGAAACGGAAACGAATTCACCGTGACCGGCGAGGGACTTTGCGCACGCGCATTCTGCCATGAGATAGACCATCTCGACGGAACGCTGTTCACCGACAACGCCGTCCGTATGCTTTCACCCGAGGAGATCGAGGAAATTGAATAAACTGCGTATACTTTTCATGGGAACGCCGGATTTCGCGGCGTCATGCCTGCGCGCGCTTGTCGCGTCGGGCGAAAACATCGTCGGCTGCGTGACGGGCGCGGATCGCGCGCGCGGACGCGGAATGAAGCTGACGCCGACCCCGGTGAAATCCGCCGCACTCGAGGCGGGGATTCCGGTGTTCCAGCCCGCCACGCTGCGCGGCGAGGACTTTGCCGAGCTTCTGATCTCGCTTTCGCCCGATCTGATAATCGTCGCCGCCTACGGGAAACTTCTGCCCGAGAACGTGCTCTCGTTCCCGCGCTTCGGCTGCGTGAACGCGCACGCTTCGCTTCTTCCGAAATACCGCGGAGCCGCGCCGATTCAGCGTGCGATCCTCGCGGGAGAGCGCGAGATCGGCGTTACGGCGATGAAAATGGAGGCGGGGCTTGATACGGGAGACATGATCCTCACCGAGAAATTCGATATCGCGGACACGGACGACTTCGGCACCGTTCACGCCAAGCTTGCCGAGGCGGGCGGACGCGCGATGGTGAGAGTGTGCGAGATGCTTCACCGGACGGGAGAGCTTCCCGGAGAGAAGCAGGACGACGCGCTTTCCACCTACGCCGAGAAGATTACTGCGGAGGACATGAAGCTCGACTTCACGCACGGCGCGCGCGATGAGGTGAACAGAATCCGAGCATTCGCTCCCGCACCCGGCGCGCGCACGAAAATGCCGAATGGAAAGCTTCTGAAGATCGTTTCGGCGGCGGTGTGCGAAAATCCCGGAAACAAAGCGCCGGGCGAGGTTTTCGGCGCATCGAAGAGATCGTTCTCGGTCGCCTGCGCGGACGGCGCGATCGAGGTGTTCGAGGTCGTCCCCGAGGGGAAAGGGCGGATGAGAGCCGCCGACCTCGTGAACGGACGCGCAGTCTCCGACGGGGATATCCTCGGTGCGGACTGAGCGGACGGGTATAAATAACCCGAAAGGACATCCTGCTTGAAAGACGAAAAAAAAATACATGATCCGCGCCTTGCCGCGTGCCGGTCGCTGACCGACTGCGAAAGGTGCGGCAAATATACGAATCTCGAGATCGACGCCGTGCTTGAGAAGGGCGGGATACGCGGCGCGGACCGCGCGCTCTACACCGCAATCGTGTACGGCGTGACCGAACGGCGCATCACGCTCGACCACATCATTTCGACTCTTTCCGCGAGGGAGATCGACCGGATCGACCCCTATACGAAAAACGCGCTTCGCGTCGGGCTGTATCAGCTTCTGTATCTTGACCGCGTGCCCGATCACGCCGCGGTCGCACAGACGGTCGAAGCCTGCCCGAAAGGCTCGCGCGCTTTCGTGAATGCGATACTGCGCACGTTCATACGAAACGGAAAAAAGTACCCGATGCCCGATGAGAGCGCCGAGCGTGCGAGCGTGGAATATTCCGTGCCGCGCGAACTTCTCGCATTCTGGACGGAGCGCTACGGAGATGAGCGCGCCCGCTCTCTTGCCGCCGCCTCGCTTCGCCGCGGTGAGGTAAATCTCAGAGTGAACACCCTTCGGACAAGCACGGAGGACTGCCTCGCGCTGCTCGGTGAGCACGCGAAAGCATCGCCGCTCGACCGCGACGTGATCCTCTTTTCGGGAGACGGCGAAACGCTGCGCGGCGGTATCGCGCGCGGGCTGTGGTTTGTCGAGGACGTGTCGTCGCGTCTTGCGGTCCGCGTTCTCGCACCGACGCCCGGCTCGGTCACGCTCGATTGCTGCGCCGCACCCGGCGGAAAGAGCTTTTCCTGCGCGATCGACATGGAAAACCGCGGAACGGTATACTCCTTCGACCTCCACGAAAACAAGCTTTCGCTTATCCGCTCGGGCGCCGAGCGCCTCGGCATAACCGTGATAAGGACCGCCGCGCGCGACGGAAGGAATCCCGATCCCGCGCTTGCGGGCGCGGCGGATTTCGTCCTCTGCGACGTGCCGTGCTCGGGGCTCGGCGTGATATCCAAAAAGCCCGACATCAAATATAAGAACATCCGGGACATCGCAGGACTGCCCGAAATACAGTATTCCATACTCGCCGCCTCCTCCTCCTGCGTCCGCGACGGCGGCGCGCTCGTCTATTCGACCTGCACGCTCAATCCCGACGAGAACGAGGCGGTGTTTGAACGCTTCCTCCGCGAGCACGCGGACTTCGTCCCCGACGATTTTTCCGTCTCCGTATGCCGAAGCCGCGGCGGAATGTACACGTTCTTCCCCGACGGCGGCGAAAGCGACGGCTTCTTCGTCGCGCGGGCGGTGAAGAGAAAGGAAAGGTCATGACCGGAACAAAACCGCACGGCAGCGCCGCGCCCGATATACTTTCGATGACGAGGGACGAGCTGCGCGATTACATCGTGTCGCTCGGCGAAGCGCGCTACCGCGCCGATCAGCTTTATTCGTGGATGATGCGAGGCGCGGAATTTGACGAGATGACGAATCTGCCGAAGACGTTTCGCGCCCTTGTCGCCGAGCGCGCGGATTACCGCCGCTGCACGGTTGCCGCGCGATTCGAATCGTCTCTCGATGAAACCGTGAAATATGCGTTTGAGCTTGAGGACGGAGAGTGCGTCGAGAGCGTGTTCATGAAATATGAGCACGGCACGACGGTCTGCGTGTCGTCGCAGGCGGGATGCGCGATGGGATGCCGCTTCTGCGCATCCACGATCGGCGGAAGGGTGAGAAATCTCACACCGTCGGAGATACTCGGTCAGGTGATCGCCGCCGGGCGCGACCGCGGAGAGCGGATCGACGGCGTGGTCATGATGGGCATCGGAGAGCCGCTCGACAATTACGAATCGACCGTGAAATTTCTCCGTCTTGTGTCGTCGGAGGAGGGTCTTAACATCGGTCTGCGCCATATCTCGGTATCGACCTGCGGCATCGTGCCCGGTATCGTCCGGCTGGCGG
Source organism: uncultured Eubacteriales bacterium (assembly GCA_900550625.1). Classification (GTDB taxonomy): domain Bacteria; phylum Bacillota; class Clostridia; order Oscillospirales; family CAG-272; genus UMGS1312. The sequence goes on along the minus strand of URSW01000070.1, from coordinate 4,719 downwards.
ACGAGGGGATGCCGGTCACACTGTCGGTGTCGCTCCATGCGCACAGCGACGAAAAGCGGAGCGAGATAATGCCTGTCAACAGGCGTTATCCGATAGCGGAGCTTATGGAGGCGTGCAGATATTATTTCGGCAAGACCGGACGGCGCATTTCGTTTGAATATACGCTGATCTCGGGGAAGAACGATTCGACCGCCGATGCGCGCGCCCTTGCCGCGCTGCTGCGCCGAGAGATCGGACCGATCGTCCATGTCAATCTCATAATGCTGAACGAGGTGCGCGAGACGGGGCTTTCCGCCCCGGAGAGGGAAAGCGCGCGCGCCTTCTGCGAGGAGCTGAAGCGGCGCGGGGTAAACGCGACGATACGCCGCCGCCTCGGCTCGGATATAAACGCTTCCTGCGGGCAGCTGAGACGGAGCATGAAGGAAAGCTGAGCTTTCCTCCCGCTCGGCGATAACCACCGTGATTGCCCCGAAGCGGCGAACGCAGCTTGGTCTGCGCCCCTGCCGCGCCGAGCGGCGCGGGGACACGGCGGAGATGCCGCAAAGGTTCGGCGGAAGCGCAAAGCGGCTGAACGTCGGTTGTTTCCCGAACGGAAAAATCTCACTGCGGTTCACCGCTTCGGCTTTGCCGGAACGCTTTGACAGTGCTCCGATAAAACTTTTTCCGTGCGTTCAAGAATTGTATAAAAATGCATGATACAATTTAGATATAAAGTAAAAATCCGTCCGCCGTGCCGATCGGATAATGCACGGCGCGCTTTCTTTCCGTCCGGCATCCGCATCGGATGAAAAAGCGCATACAAAACGCGTACACAGTATAAAGCATGAGAATCAAAGCATGAAAGTATGAAAGGAAGCCTTCCTTCGGAGGGCGGGGTCTTTTTATGGCAGCAATGATCGAAATACACGATCTCGTCAAGCGGTACGGGAAAAAGCTTGCGCTCGACGGGATCTCGATGACCGTCGGCGAAGGCGAGATCGTCGGATTCCTCGGGCCGAACGGTGCGGGCAAATCCACCACGATGAACATCCTGACGGGGTATCTTTCCTCGACCTCGGGCGAGGTGAAGATCGACGGGCTCGACATACTCGACGATCCGACCGAGGCGAAAAAGCGGATCGGATTCCTTCCGGAGCAGCCTCCGCTTTATACCGAGATGACGGTCGGGGAGTACCTCAACTTCGTCTATGAGCTCAAGTCGTGCAGACTCGACCGCCGCGCGCATCTCGATGAGGTGATGCAGGTCACGCGGGTAAAGGATGTGCGCGACCGCGTTATTGCGAATCTTTCCAAGGGATACCGCCAGAGGATCGGCATAGCGCAGGCGCTCGTCGGAAATCCGAAGATAATCATTCTCGACGAGCCGACGATCGGTCTCGACCCCAAGCAGATAATCGAAATACGGAATCTTATACGAAACCTCGGAAGAAACCACACGGTCATACTTTCGACCCACATCCTGTCCGAGGTTCAGGCGGTGTGCGACAGGATTGTGATAATCAACGCCGGACGCATCGTTGCGGACGAGAAGGCGGAGAACATCGCACGCACCGTAGAGGAGATACGCCGCTACAACTTCACCGTTGCGGGACCGCAGCGCGAGGTGCTTCGCGTGCTTCGCGGAGTTCCGGGAGTGGCGCAGGTCGAGGTGTTCGGCGCACGCGTGGACGATGCGTACACATATACGGTGACAGCCGATCACGGGCTTGACGTAAGAAAGCCGGTGTTCCGCGCGCTTGCGGATGCGTCGTATCCGATCGTCGGACTCGAAGCGGTACAGGCGGGACTTGAGGAGATTTTCGTCCGCCTCACGGACAGAAAGTAATTCCGGCTGTCAAGGGTCATAAAGGCATCGGCGCGGCTTCGGGAAGACGCGGCAATCTGCCCGGAACGCCGGATGCGCCGGGGACTCATGCACAGCTTTTGCGGGATGCACCTCCTCACCGCAATACCGATGACGGATTCGTCGGCACGGACTCACATCATCACCGAAAAAATAAATTCAGAGAGGGATTTTCAAATGTTTGCTGTATATAAGCGTGAGATGCGCTCGTATTTCACGACTTCGGCCGGATACGTTTTCTGCGCGGTCTTTCTCGCCGCCTCCGGTCTTTTGTTCGGACTCCTCACGATGGAGATCACAAAGACCACCGACGTGTCCATGTACTATCAGGCTCTCATGTTCGCGTATATAATCATTCTTCCGCTTCTGACGATGAAATCCTTCGCTGAGGAGAGGCGCACGCGCACGGAGCAGCTTCTTATGACCTCACCCGTCGGGCTGTTCTCGATCGTCGCGGCGAAATTCCTCGCGGCGTTCACGCTCTTCTTCTGCACGATCGCCGTGACCGCGCTTTACTTCATACCGCTGTCCCTGTACGGCGAATTCAACTGGGGACGCGCCTTCGGCTGCATGATCGCGGTGATCTTCGTCGGAATGTGCTTCATCGCCATCGGCATCTTCATCTCCTCTCTCACGGCGAATCAGTTTACGGCGGGGCTCGGCACGATCGGCGTGCTGCTTGCGCTCATGGGGATATCGCTTTCGAATTCGCTCATCGACTTCTACCCGGTGAGAAAGGTGCTTGCGTTCATCTCGATATACGCGCGCTATGCCGCCTTCACAAACGGGATATTCGATTTTTCCGCGGCGTTCTACTACCTTTCGATATGCGCGATCTTTCTGTTCCTCGCCTACCGCGTCTATGAGAAGAGACGCTGGAGCTGAGAAGAAAGACCGAATCCGACCGAAATTTACAGATAAGGAACCGTCATATGAAAAAAACAGGATATCTTGCGTCAAAGAAATTCCGTTACGGCTCAACCGCGACCGCGATAACCGTGTTTACCGTTGCGCTCGTCGTGCTTGCCAACGTGATATTTACCGCGCTTTCCGAAAAGTACCTCTGGTATGCGGACATGACGGAAAAGGAGGTATACTCCCTTTCCGATGCAACGAAGAAGTATATGGAGGAGATCACCTCCCCCGTCAACATCTATTTCGCGGCGCAGCCGGACGAGATAAGCGAGGGAACCTATTCCGAATACACGAAGTACGTCTACCGCACTGCGCAGCTTCTCGCGCAGGAGTTTGACAACATCAACGTCGAGTGCCACGACGTCTACCGCGAATACAATTTCTTCAAGCCGTATGCCGAAAGCGCGGCGACGAAGATCGCCCCTACCTCGGTCATCGTCGAGAGCGGCACGGAATTCCGCGTAATGCTGATCGATTCGTTCTTCATCTTCGACGACAACTATCAGAATATCTGGGGCTACAACGGAGAGAATAAGCTCGTGTCCGCAATCTATCAGGTCACGGCTTCCGATATGCCGATCGTCTGTTTCACGAAGGGGCACGGCGAGACCTCGGGCGAAAAGCGTGCGATCCACACGATGTTCTCCGACGCGGGCTTTGATGTCAGGGAAATCGACCTTTCGCTCGAGGACATCCCCGCCGACTGCCGTATAATCATCGCCGACGCGCCGCTGTACGACTTCATCGGACGCGAGGCGGAATCGGAGAGCGCGAACGAGATCGCAAAGCTCGACACCTTCCTCGACAGCTACGGCTGCTTCATGATTTTCGCCGATTACGAAAAGTCGGCGAACCTCGTCAACCTGAACGAATTCCTTGAGGAATGGGGAATATCGTTCCGCTCGAACACCTATCTCCGCGATTACGACCACGCAACGAGCGTTGACGGCATAACGGTCATCGCCGAATACGTCGATAAGGACAGCGCCGAGGACGGTGCGCTCGGCGCATCGCTTTACGCGGACATAAGCGAGCTTGACTCGATGCCGAAGACGGTATGCCGCTATGCGATGCCCGTCGATATCCTCTGGAAGGAGGGCGGCGGACTTACCGGAACACGTCAGGTGTTCCCCGTGCTCAAATCGTATTCAAGCTCCGAGGTGCGCCGCGGAGAGGAAACTCTCTCCTCCGGCAGCGAAACCATAATGACCCTGTCGCGCGACAAGGTTATCATAAACAACGAAAACTATTACTCCTACGTCCTTGCCTGCGGCTCGGCGTCATTCACCTCGTCGGATTATCTTCTTTCGAACGCTTACGCGAATTCCGAGATACTGCGCTCCGCAATGCTTGCAATGGGAAGGGAGAGAATACTTACGGATATTCCGTATAAGGCGTTCGACAAGACCGATATAACCATAACCACAAAGCAGGCGAACGCATGGACCGTGCTGTTCACCGCCGCACTGCCCGTCTGCATCTCTGCCGCCGGAGTATTCGTTTACGTCAGGAGAAAGCACTCATGAAAAACCGACGCAGAATAATCATTGCGCTTGTTCTCGTTGCCGTTTTCGCCGTCGGCGCCGTGCTTTACCTCACCGTGCTCGGTCCCGCGCTTGAGCCGGAGGAGACGGTAAAGGTACCGATCGAGACCCAGCAGGGCGAGGCGATCGACACGACGGACCGCATACAGATATTCCCCCGCATCACGGCGGAGAACGTGCAGTCGATATCGGTAAAGAACGAATACGGCAGCTTTGAGATCTACCGCGATCCGAACAACGATTTCCGCATAAAGGGACACGAGCACCTCTCGCTCCGGACGACGAAGGTCTCCGAGCTTATCTCGATCGCGGGATACCCCCTTGCGCGCAAGAAGATCGACTCAAGCGCGCAGGAGTATGAGCAGTACGGGCTCAACGCCCCCGTCGCGGAATGGACGATAACGGACAAGGCGGGCG
>URSW01000069.1 GCA_900550625.1 uncultured Eubacteriales bacterium | reverse complement strand
GTGCATTGCGCATGTGCTGCAATTGCATCCGCAGGAGGATTTTCCCGCCCGTCTGTCACGGACAAGCTTTACGATTATAAGTACGACTATTGCGATGAGCACTGCGGATACTGCCGTCGCCGCAAGATTTTGAGATAACCATGTCAGCATATGAAATCCTCCTTAAAGCTTTTTTGTTTTGTTACGCGGACTTCTTTCCGGATTTGACGGTCAGCTTGTTCGCTTCCTTGTAGGGCTTGAAGAGCATGAATACCATGAACGCGATCAGAGCAAGCGCCGCTATGGTTCCGATAATATTCACATTGCCGGTGAAGAGCATGCCGAGCTGATTTACGATCAGAGCGATCGCATATGCGAACAGGCACTGATACCCGATTGCGAACCAAGTCCACTTTGCATTGTTCATCTCACGCTTGATTGCACCGATGGCTGCGAAGCAGGGAGCGCAGAGAAGGTTAAAGATGAGGAAGGAGTAAGCGGTAAGTCCGGTGAAGGCGCTTGCGAGGTTCTGATATACGCTTGCGCCGCCGCCGTAAAGGATACCGAGAGTACCGACGATGTTTTCCTTTGCGATAAGTCCGGTGATCGAAGCAACGACTGCCTTCCAGTTGCCCCAGCCGAGAGGAGCGAAGAGCCAAGCGATCGCGCCGCCGACCTTTGCGAGTATGGAGCCGTCGATCTGATCTTCGGAGAGCATTCCGAACGATCCGTCAACCCAGCCGAAGTAGGTTGTGAACCAAACGAGTATAGTGGAGAGAAGGATTATCGTGCCGGCCTTCTTTATGAAGCTCCAGCCGCGCCCCCACATGCTGCGGAGTACGTTGCCGACGGTCGGAAGGTGGTATGCGGGAAGCTCCATTACGAAGGGCGCGGGATCGCCCGCAAACATTTTGGTCTTCTTGAGCATAATACCGGATACAATGATCGTTGCCATACCGATGAAGTAAGCGGAGGTGGAAACAAGTGCGCTTCCGCCGAAGAGTGCACCGGCGATCATTGCGATAAAGGGAACCTTTGCGCCGCAGGGGATGAATGTCGTGGTCATGATCGTCATACGGCGGTCACGCTCATTCTCGATAGTACGCGAAGCCATGATTCCGGGAACGCCGCATCCCGTACCGATAAGCATCGGGATGAAGCTCTTTCCGGAGAGACCGAACTTGCGGAATATACGGTCAAGGACGAATGCGATACGCGCCATGTAGCCGCATGCCTCAAGGAATGCAAGAAGCAGGAAGAGGACGAGCATCTGAGGAACGAATCCGAGAACGGCGCCGACGCCGGCTACGATACCGTCGATGATTAGTCCGTACTGCCATGTGTCCTCACCGACACCCATTGCATTGAGTCCGTTGCCGACCAGAACGGGAACGCCGGGAACCCAGATGCCGTACTCTGCGGGATCGGGCTCGGCGAGACCGCTTTTCTCGAAGAACTTTACGGCATCCTTGTATGTCATGGGAACCGTGGAGTCCTCATCTGCACCGGAGGGAATTTCGGAATAATATACGGTCATCGTGTTGACAGCGAGGGTTTCTTCATCCTCAACGTCAATCGTTGCGCTTGTCTCGTCGGTGGTGAAATCCTTCATCATCTTGAGCATAGCTTCATATGCCGCAGCTTCTTCTTCTTCGCTTTCGTATTCTTCGCCGAATTCGATCCCGGTGAAAGCGCTGACTGCGTTTACTGCGTTGCCGTAGTCTTCGCTGAGCTCTGCGTATCCGTCGTCGATGCCGAACAGATGCCAGCCGTCGCCGAAGAGTCCGTCGTTAGCCCAATCCGTAGCGGCAGCTCCGACGCCTACCATGGAAATATAGTAAACGAGGAACATGATGGCTACGAAAATCGGAAGTCCGAGCCAGCGGTTTGTGACAATCTTATCGATCTTGTCGGAGGTGGAAAGCTTGCCGGTGTTCTTTTTTTTGTAGCAGCTCTTAATAAGGGAAGCTATGTAGATATAACGCTCGTTTGTGATGATGCTTTCCGCATCGTCGTCAAGCTCATCTTCGGCGGCTTTGATGTCTTCGTTTATGTGAGCCAACGTATCCGCGGGGATGTCGAGCTTTTCGAGAACCTTGTCATCGTGCTCAAAGATCTTTATCGCATACCAACGCTGCTGTTCTGCGGGCATGTTGTGTACCGCAGCCTCCTCGATGTGTGCGATCGCGTGCTCAACGGCGCCCGAGAAGTTGTGCATCGGAACGGTCTTTGTGTTCTTTGCGGCATCGATTGCGGCATCTGCGGCTTCCATGATTCCCGTGCCTTTGAGTGCGGAGATCTCGACCACCTTGCAGCCGAGCTGACGCGCAAGCTCCGCGGTGTCGATCTTATCGCCGTTTTTCTTTACGACGTCCATCATGTTGATGGCGACCACCACCGGGATTCCGAGCTCGGTGAGCTGCGTTGTGAGGTAAAGGTTTCTTTCGAGGTTGGTTCCGTCGATGATGTTGAGTATTGCATCGGGACGTTCACCGATGAGGTAGTTTCTTGCAACGACCTCTTCAAGGGTGTAGGGGGAAAGCGAGTAAATACCCGGAAGGTCGGTGATCGTTACGCCGTCGTGCTTCTTGAGCTTTCCTTCTTTTTTCTCGACGGTGACACCGGGCCAGTTTCCGACGAACTGATTTGATCCGGTAAGCGCGTTGAACAGTGTCGTTTTACCGCAGTTCGGGTTGCCCGCAAGGGCGATTCTCAGATCCATGGTTTATATCCGTACCTTTCTTTGATTTGCCAAATTATTAAAGTCGGGATGCCGATCGCGTTTTCGCAAACGGCGTCCGAGTGTTAGCAAAGGCTAACCTTTGCGCGCCGAAAAGCGGCACGCGTCCGATCGTGGGAATTATTCCACTTCGATGGAATCCGCATCGGCTTTTCTGAGAGAAAGCTCATAGCCGCGGACGGTGATCTCGATCGGATCTCCGAGGGGAGCGACCTTGCGGACATGTATCTGAACGCCCTTGGTTATACCCATGTCCATGATTCTGCGTTTGATAGCGCCTTCGCCGTGGAGCTTTAATACCGTCACGGTTTCTCCGATCTTCGCTTCTTTAAGTGTTTTCATATGTATTCTCCTCCAAAATTAATTGCGGGATTTTTCAGATCATTATTTTCTGCGCCATTTCGCGGCTTATCGCAACGCGGGCTTCCTTTACGTTTACAATGACGTTTCCGGCAAGCTCGGTTATGACGGTTACGTTTCCGCCGACGACAAAGCCGAGATTTTCGAGGTGTTTTTTCACTTCCGGCTTTCCGCCGATCTTCTTTATTATATATTCTTCTTCCGGAGATGCAAGTGTAAGCGGCATCATTCTACGTAACCCTCCGTAATTTCAGGTTAGCTTTCACTAACCGAGTATCATATTGAACGGTTAGTCCTCGCTAACCATTTAATATGATACTCCCGAGCGGTCAATTTGTCAAGAGGTTTCGAATATTTTCTTCCTTGATGACGAATTTCGTCGTTATGTAAATTCCGCAATGTTTTCAAAAACGATCAGCTGTACAAAATGACGGGTGTGCGCACGGTCCGGAGGAAAAGCGAGGGCACCGCCCCCCGCAGCACTTGGACGCTGCGGAGGCGGTGAGGATACCCGTTTCTTATTCGACGTTTGTCTTCTTGCGCTTTATCATACGGAATGTAACCGCTGCTCCTGCGACCGCCGCTGCGGCGACGGCAGCAATAACCGTTATGACTGTGCGTTTTGTGCCGGAGTTTTCCGCCTCAGGCTCCGCGGTCTCCTCGGTGCTTTCGCTTTCCGGAGCTTCGGTATCGGTGATGCTGTTCGCAGTGTCCTGCGTGGTCTTCGCATTTCCGGCGGAAGCTTCCGCAGAAGCGCTCTCCGTGGAGCCCGAAAAGAGAGTGTACGTTTCGTCGGCGGCGAGAGCGGACGATGAGAAGAATACGGTGCCGACGGTGCACGGTGCTGTCGCTGAATAAATATACGTTCCGTCGGATGATGTTATGACGACCTCGCTTCCTTCGGATATGCCGAGTGAGGACGCGATGCCCGCGCCGCCGGGAAACGTGCCGGGGGTGAAGCCTCCGGAGGGCGGCGTGCTTCCGCCCTGATTTTCACGGGGGGAAGGCATATCGCCGCCGTCGGGCTTTTCGGGAGGTGTCGCACCGTCCGAAGGATTTTCGGGAGCTTCGGGGAACGTGCCGTCCGAAGGCGATGTGCTCCCGTCAGGCATAGTCATTTCGGGGGGATTTTCACCGTCTTCGGAATCGCCGTCGGGGCTTTGATGAGCGCTGCCGTTCACCCCACCGGGAGGTGTGAGCTCTCCGCTTTCGTGAAAGCTTTCGCCTTCGGTTCCGTTCGGCGGAGTCGGAGCCTGACCGCCGGGAAATGAGCCGTGATCTCCGCCTCCGATCGAAGCCGAACCGAAGCGGACATTCGCCTGAGAAGACGAAAGATTTATGCCCATTCCGGCGCTGCCGCCTGCGGCAAATACGGTTCCGCCGGTTACGGTGATCGTTCCGTCTGCGTCAAGCGGCTGATTGTCCGCCGTGTTTGCGGTCCACACCTCGGTGACTCCGCCGGATATCGTGAGACTGCCGTTTGAGTCGATTCCGTCACCCGACACCGAATACATATAAAGCGCGCCGCCCGCGATAAGGAGAGAAAAATCGTAGTCACCGAGATCGGAATTTGCGGCGTTCAGGCAGTCGTCCTCCGAATATATCCGTATGTTTCCGGAGTATATGTTAAGCTCTGCCGCTTCAAGTCCCTCGCAGCATCTGGTGATGTTTATCTCCGGTCCGCTGCTGTCTGCCGCCCCTATGTCGGCGATAAGATCGCAGTGGATCCCGTCATCTCCCGCATCGACCGTGATGCTTCCGCTTTTGACGGCTATATACGCTTCCGCGTTGATTCCGTCATTGACGGGGGCGTTTATGTTGAGCGTTATTTCTTCGATCGTGAGAGAAGCCTCGCCTTCCTCTTTGGTGGATGCGCCGGACTTTATTCCGTTCTTGCCGTTTGCGTTTATGGTCAGCGTGCCGCTGCCGCACAGCGTGACGTCGGAGCCGTCCTTGCATTTTATTACGGCGTTTTCCGCGTTCTCGTTTTCGGGATGCTCATCGTCGTTGTTGTATTCGGTGTCGGCGAGCGTGTTTTCTGTTCCCTCTGCCGCCGTGACCGTCACTTCGGAGGATTTGCCGCATGCGAGCGGAGCCGTATCCTCCGAGGTAAGCTCAAGCCCGTCAAGGATCAGCGTGACGCCGGTCGTTCCCTTCTTTATCTTTATAGAGCCGTCCGCGCATTTCCCCGATACCGTGTACGTTCCGGGAGTGTCCACGGTCAGCGATGTGCCTTCCGACTCATATCCCGATGCACCGGACGACACCTGTATTCCGGTATCCGAGAATACAAACGATCCCCCGCCGTCCCCTGCGGCGAAAACAGTGCATTGCTGCGCCGAAAACAGCGCAGCCGCCGTCAATACGGCGAGAATCCGTGATCCGAATAATTTTTTCATAATGCCATCTTCCTTCCGTCTTTATTTCATCCGGCGAAAAGCCGGACGTTTTCTTTTGTCTGCGCATTTATTGTAACAGGGATTTCTAAAGAAAACCTAAAGGGAAAAGCGTTTTTGTCTTTAGGTTTCCTTTAGGATGGTGCTCTACAATATAAGCACAAAGGAGGGATAAGCATGGCAGGCATAATAAGATACAGCTTTGAAAGATACGAGAACAAATATTTTCTCACACCCGCGCAGTACGCGCATATCATTGAAGATATACGCCCGTATGTGAAAGAGGATGATTACGGCAGATATACGATATGCAATATCTACTGCGACAGCGACGATTGGAGCGTTGTGCGCGCGGGCACGGGCGCGCCGGATTATAAGGAAAAGCTTCGGCTTCGCAGCTACGGAACGGTCGGCGATGACGGAAGTGTGTTCGCGGAAATAAAGAAAAAGTATGCGGGGATCGTATATAAAAGGAGAATATCGCTCGGCGCATCGGAAACGGACGCGATTTTTTCGGGACATTTCGGCATCGGCGGTACGCAGACCGAACGCGAGATCGGACATTTCGTCGGCTTCTACAAAGCCGTACCGAAGGTGTTTATCGCATACGACCGCGAGGCATACGCCGGACTGTACGATCCGGAACTGCGCATCACCTTCGATACCGGAATACGTTGGAGAACGGGCGAGCTTGATCTTCGCGCGGGCGATCACGGGAAAGCGCTCCTCGGCGACGCAAGGATTCTCATGGAGATAAAGCTTCCCGGAGTGTGCCCGATGTGGCTTGCGGGAATACTTTCGGAAAACGGGGCTTTTCCGGTGCCGTTTTCGAAATACGGTACATGCTACCGTGAAAATATTCTGAAAAAAGATTTTTGCGAAAAGGAGGTGCATTTCTGTGCTTGAATCAATTATCAAAACCGATCTTACCGTCGGCGTTTTCCTCATATGTACCGCGGTATCCGTGGCGCTCGGCATTGCTGCGGCGCTTGTCGGAATGTACCGCTCGGGATGCACACAGAGCTTTGCGATCGCGCTTGCGGTGCTTCCCGCGGTCGTGCAGACCGTCATAATGCTCGTGAACGGAAATATCGGAGCGGGCGTAGCCGTCGCGGGCGCGTTCAGCCTTGTACGCTTCCGCTCCGCGCAGGGAAACGCGAGGGAGATCGCGTCGATATTCCTCGCCATGGCGATAGGACTTGCCGCCGGCATGGGATATGTGGTTCTTGCGGCGATACTGTTCGTTACGGTTGCCGCCGGGATACTTATACTTACCGCGCTTAATTTCGGCGCGGGGAATTCCTTCGTCCGCATACTGCGGATAACGATTCCCGAGAACCTCGACTACGACGGACTTTTCGACGATCTGTTCCGGACGTATCTGAAGGATTTCTCACTTGAAAAGGTGAAAACGACGAACATGGGAACGCTCTACGAGCTTCAGTACCGTGTGACGCTGCGCGATGAGCGCGTGCCGAAGGAGTTCATCGATGCGCTCCGCTGCCGCAACGGTAATCTGAATATCGTATGCTGCCGCGAATCATCGTCCGATGCGCTCTGAGTTATTGATTTTCCGTAACCGATACATTATAATAAGAATGAATATATAAAGATATCCGCCCGGGAAAATCACGGGCGGACGTGACGGAGGTATTATATGAGGCTTCTTATAGCGGAGGACGAGCCGGATCTTGCCGAAGTGCTGTGCGCGTTCTTTGAGAAAAACCGATTTTCGGTCGATACCGTGAACGACGGATTTTCCGCATACGAATACGCCTCTTCGGAGGAGTACGACGCGATATGGCAATCTTTCTCGACTGCCATCAGGAGATGCGCGGAGTTCTCATGACGGCGCTTCTTTCCGTGTGCGCATCTGCATTCTGCATCCTTCTCGTGTATGTGATAGTCCTGCTTTGCTCGCGCCGCGCGATCGATCCCGTGGTCAGAGCATCCGAAAAGCAGAAGCAGTTCATCACCGACGCGGGGCATGAGCTTAAAACCCCGATAACGGTTATCGCAACGAGCCTGAAGGTTTTCGAGATGGAAAACGGACCTCAGAAGTGGATCGGCAAGGCGGCGGCGCAGACGGAGAAGCTTACGGAGCTCGTGAATTCGCTTGTGGCGCTGTCTCGCATGGACGAGGGAGAGGGCGCGTTCAGCTTTTCCGAATTCAACGCGAGCGACGCGGCGGAGGAAATCGCCGATTCGTTTTCGGATTACGCTCTTTCGTGCGGCCATGCGCTCGATGCGCATATCGAGCCTGACGTCATATACCGCGGAGACGAATACGCGGTGCGCCGCCTGATCTCCGTGCTGCTCGACAACGCCGTGAAATACGCCTCCGACGGTTCGCGGATATCCTTTTCGCTTGAGCGATCGAAGAAGGGCATAGTCATAAAAACGTCGAACGAATGCGACGGCATCGACCCCGGAGATCTTGATAAGCTGTTTGATCGCTTTTTCCGTGCGGACAGATCGCACAGCAGCGAGAAGAGCGGCTTCGGAATAGGGCTTTCGATCGCGCGCGGTCGCCGAAGGCCACGGCGGATCGATATGCGCAAAAAGCCCCGACGGAAAAAACGTGGAGTTTACGGCGGAGCTTAAATCGGCGCCGCGCAGGACGCGCTGATCTCACAGAATAAACG
>URSW01000068.1 GCA_900550625.1 uncultured Eubacteriales bacterium | reverse complement strand
GCTGATGCAAGGCGGACGAACGGACGGCTTCCGATCGGTGAAATGTCCGATTATGACCGGCGCTCATCCGAACAGATTCCGATCGATGGGTATCCGAACAGATTCCGATCGGCGGGCATACCGACCGATGACGGACGAATGCAGGACGCATCGGCGCATCTCGCTTTCCGCACGGGCGGCACGGCGCGTGACCGCCGATTTGTTCCCCGATCTCCGAAGCCCGGCTTTCGCCGCACGGAGAACTCGCACCGCCGCACGATGAAATTGATTTTGAAGGGAGGAATACCGCGGAATTACCTCGGTATATCCGTAACCAATGGCAGATAAACGTGACTACTACGAGGTGCTCGGCGTTGACAAAAGCGCGTCGGATGCCGACATAAAAAAGGCTTACCGCTCGCTTGCGAAGAAGTACCACCCCGATATGAATCCGGGCGACAAGGAAGCCGAACAGAAATTCAAGGAAGTGAACGAGGCTTACGCCGTGCTCTCCGACGCCGATAAGCGAAAGAAGTACGACACCTACGGTCACGATGCGTTCGATCCCACGGCGGGCGGCTCGGGATTCTCCGGCTTCGGGGATTTCGGCGGCTTCGACATGGGCGGCTTCGGCGATATATTCTCCTCCTTTTTCGGCGGCGGCACATCGTCGCGCAGGCAGAACGGTCCCGTCCGCGGCGACGACGTAAACGTGCGCATCACGCTTTCGTTTGAGGAAGCGGTTTTCGGCGTGAAAAAGGATATCACCTACCGCCGGACGCAGCGGTGCGCGGAATGCTCCGGAACGGGCGCCGCAAAGGGAAGCCAGCCGAAGACGTGTACGAAATGCTCGGGAAGCGGACAGATCCGCGTTCAGCAGCGTACGCCGCTCGGCGTGATGCAGACGCAGCGCACCTGCGATGCGTGCGGCGGACGCGGCACCGTGATCGAGAATCCGTGTAAAGCGTGCCGCGGAACCGGAACGGTTCAGGCGACAAAAACGCTCGAGGTCTCGATCCCCGCGGGAATCGACAACGGGCAGAGGATATCCCTGCGCGGTCAGGGCTCGGACGGACTTCGCGGCGGCAGCGCCGGCGATCTTCTGATAAGCGTGGCGGTCAAGGCGCACCCGGTATTCGAGCGCGACGGCTACGATATCTACTGCGAGGTGCCGATAACCTTCACCGAGGCGACTCTCGGCGCGGAGATCGATATCCCCACGCTTGAGGGCAAGGAGAAGTTCACCGTGCCCGAGGGCACTCAGACGGGAACGTCGTTCACGCTTAAGCAGAAGGGCGTGCCGTATGTGAACAATTCGTCGCGTCGCGGCGATCTTATAATCACGGTCGTCATCGAGGTTCCGAAGAATCTGAGCTCCGCTCAGAAGGAGAAGCTCCGCGAATTCGCCGAGCTGTCCGGAGAGACGAATTATACGAAGAAAACGAAGTTCTTCAAAAAGTTCTTCAAATAAGGAGCGCAAATGGAAAACGGTAAATGGATACAGATAAAGGCGAGCGCGCCTGTCGCATATCTGTCCGACGTGGAAGCGGTCATGGGCATGATCTCGAATTCGCTGATGACGGAGGACTACTCCGATATCGAGAAGGATCTCGACGGAGTTTACGGCGACCTCATAGATGAGGAGCTGCTTGCACGGGATCGCTCGACCTGCGCGGTGTCGGCGTTCATCTCCGACAGCGCAAATCCCGCCGAGAGCGTCTCGTTCGCGCGCGGCAGATTCGACGAGCTCAAAATTCCCGCGCAGATCGACGTATGCGGCGTGTCCGAGGAGGATTGGGCGGATTCGTGGAAGAAGTACTACAAGCCGATCAAGACCGGAAAAAGGGTCGTCATAGTTCCTGTGTGGGAGAAGTACGATGCCGCATCCGGCGAGGTGACGGTGCTCATGGATCCCGGAATGGCGTTCGGTACGGGAACGCACGAAACGACGAGGCTCTGCGCCGCGATGCTCGAGAAGTACATACACGGCGGCGAGAGCGTGCTCGACGTGGGCTGCGGCAGCGGAATCCTTGCAATCACGGCTGCGAAGCTCGGCGCCGCCGATGCCTTCGCGTGCGATATCGACCCGCAGTCGATCAAGGTGGCGAAGGAGAATACGGTGCTGAATTCCACACCGTGCGTAGAGTGCGCGGTCAGCTATCTTCTCTCGGCGGTGCCGGAGAAGAAATACGACGTCGTGTGCGCAAACATCGTCGCCGACGTGATAATCAGACTTGCCCCCGATGTCGGAGCGTTCATGAAGGACGGCGCGGTTCTCATCGTGTCGGGAATAATCAGTGAGCGCGCGGATGAGGTACGCGCCGCGCTTTCGGCAAACGGATTCGAGGTGGACTCGGACGAAAGCGAGAACGGCTGGTACTGCGCCGCCGTGAAAGCAAAGCGGGATTTGTAAGAGGCAAGCCGCGGCGAGCCGCTCGCTCGGACTGAATCCGGCAAAGTACGCAGGTACTCGGGCAGGCGCGTTCGCCCGCATCATCCGTCATATAGATAAACGAAAAAGGAGGATCGTGAGATCCTCCTTTTTATGTTCGGGTGTCTTTGCGGGGAGTTCAGTCCCGACTGTTTTCTAATTCGGCGAACTTCGCTGCCATTGTGGGATTTCCTTTTGTTAAACGTTTAACGGTCAAATCTTCAGCCTTGTTGTTTGCAAGTTTTAGATTGTTTTCCGATGAGAGTAATGCTTCCTTTGTCTTTTTAAGATGCTCGATGGTTTTATCAATTTCATCAATAGCTTTATGGAATCGTTCACTTGCCCGCCTATAGTTTGTTGAAAACTTGTCCTTGAATTCGGCGATTTCGTTTTCAAAATTGGTAATATCGATGTTCTGGTTTTTGAACACCTCTAATTCCTTTTTTGCTTGCAGAGAATTCAAGGCGGCATTTCTCAAAATGGTAATAAGCGGTATGAAGAATTGGGGACGTATGACATACATTTTCGGATATTTGTAAGAGACATCTACAATTCCCGAATTGTAATATTCATTATCAGCCTCAAGCATTGTGACTAAAACGGCATATTCACACTT
Organism: uncultured Eubacteriales bacterium; assembly: GCA_900550625.1. Lineage (GTDB taxonomy): Bacteria > Bacillota > Clostridia > Oscillospirales > CAG-272 > UMGS1312. The sequence continues at coordinate 5,124 of URSW01000068.1, read as the reverse complement.
TTTCTCTCTTCGATCTTTATCAAGTTCTTTGAAGAAATCTTCGTTTTTGTGCTTTGTTGCGGTAGTATCCATTTCATTTTTCATTTCGAACATGACTGAAATGAATTCCATATCATTATCGGAAAACTCCCTGTATATGAAATCTCCTTTACTGCCGGTTCTTATGTCATTGTCTTTTTCAAAGTATGAATTTTGGAAGGCTGTTGCTCTTAGTTTGTTAAACTCAGTTTCACAATACTGCTCCAAGCTTTCCCCCACCATTTTTGTGGATTGCCTTGCCTTGAAGTCTTTGTAATAAGCAATTTCATCTTCTCTTTGCTTGATTTCGTAGGCATGTTTTTCACAAAGTCTTTTTTCGTTCAATTCCCACTCTTGATTTTTATGGTTTATTTCGTTTTGCAAATTAATAAGAGCGGTTTCTTTTTCCTGCACTGCGTTTTTTACAGCTAGATCTGTATTGGCTTTGCTTAACTCAATGGCACCTTTTAAATTTGAAATCTCTAATTCTTTTTCCGCAATTTGCTTGTCCTTGGCAGAGGAAACTTTATCAATTTGAGATTGTTGCTCTGATTTTATAGTTTCAAGCTGTGCTTGCAATTTAGAGATTTCTTTGTCTTTCTCTGATTCAGTTTTAAATACGGCTACTTTAACAGCGGAATCCGTATTGTTTTTACTTAATTCGATGTCACTTTTCAGCTTTGAGATTTCTAATTCTTTTTCTGCAATTTGCTTGTCCTTGGCAGAGGAAACCCTGTCAATTTGTGACTGTTGCTCTGCCTTTGCGGTTTCAAGCTGTACTTGCAATTTAGAGATTTGTCTATCTTTTTCAGCTTCGGTTTTTGCTACGGCGGCTTTAACGGCAGACTCCTTTTCGGATTTATAAGTTTTTTGACGTTCGGATATTTCCTTTTCAAACTCTTTGTCTCTGACTTGCTTGACAATGGCGGCATACCCGGATTCATCAACCGTGAAAACTTCTCCGCATTTCGGACATTTTATTTCCTGCATATACAATATCTCACGAATCGATCAAAAATAAAAGCTTCCATCGTCTGATATGTCCCCAAAAGTGTCCGGCTCTTGGGGGCATACCCGTCTCTTACTCGAGAATATCCGTTGTGATGTAGTCTACGCCGTAGCCGATGTACTTTTCGGCGACCTCGGCGCTGTCGCAGGTCCAGATGTTGATCTCGACTCCGGCTTCGTGCAGGCGGTGCGCGTTCTCCTCGGTGAGCGCGCCGTAGGCGATATCGAGGTCGATCCTGTTCCTGACGAGCATGTCGAAGTACTCATCCTTCCAATCGAACGAGAGAAACTGAACGGTCTGATCGGGCAGCATCTTTCTGATGTTCAGCATATTCTCAAACGAGAATCCGATGAAGATTATCCCGTCGAGATAGTCCTCCGCTTTTATGATGTCGATGATCTCCCGAAGGTATTCCACCGGAAGCTCGGGCTGCTTGATCTCGAGAACGCCGACCTTGCCGTAGTTCTTGCATATGCGGACGTATTCGTCAAGCGTCGGAACGCGCAGATCCCAGCGCTCTCTGCCGTCCTTGTCCTCCATGACGACCGCGCGGAGCGTGTCGAAATCCGTCTCGGGGATGTATGCTCCGGTGCAGACTCTGTCGTCGTGGTGAAGGACGTACTTGCCGTCCGACGTGCGGTAAACGTCGGTCTCGATGCCGTAGTAGCTTTCTCTGTTTGCGGCGGCGACGAACGCGGCGCAGGTGTTCTCCTGCTCGATTCCGGAAAGTCCGCGGTGCGCGATCAGGCGAACACCTCTTTTGTCTATTTTAACTGTGTCTCTCATGGGAAAACCTCTTTTCATATTTAACGGTAAGTCAATTATACAATAGAGGATGGGAAAAATCAAGGACGGCTGTGCATTCTGCGAATATTTCGCCGATTGCGCGGGATACTAAGGGAAAAGGAGGGATCGTTATGGTTGAAAACGATACGGTGAAGCTGCTGCGCGAGTGCGACGCGGGGATAAAAATGGGGGTCGCCGCGATCGACGACGTGATGAGCCACGTTCACGGCGAGGAATTCAGGAAATCGCTGAACGCCTGCCGCGACGAGCACGAGAATCTGCGCGTTCAGGTGAGGGAGATGCTTAGCTCCTGCGGCGACGACGGCAAGGAGCCGAACCCCATGGCGAAGGGGATGTCGTGGATCAAGACGAACGTGATGCTCGCCGCGGACGAAAGCGACGCGACGGTCGCCGATCTCATCACGGACGGCTGCAACATGGGCGTGAAATCGCTCAACCGGTATCTGAATCAGTACGCGGCGGCTGACGAGAAAGCAAAGACGGTCGCAAAGAAGCTGATCCGGCTTGAGGAGAAACTGACGCAGAGCGCCGGAACGTATCTGTAACTCGGGAAAAAACGGCACCTGTGCCGTTTTTTCTGTTGACCGCGGTGCGAAAATGAGGTATACTGTTTATGGACGTACTGCACGCGCGCTTTTTGCGCGGGAATGCCGATGCGGCTTTGTGCAGGATGAAAACACAGACGAAAGTCCGCGGGAAACGCGGAGGAACGGAGATATAAGATGGCAGAATTTTGGGCGTGCGAGCCGAACGTGTTCGTAATCGGGAACGATTATCAGATAGTACTCAACCTTGCCGAGCCGGGACCGTGCTTCGTGCGGGTCGGCGATCGCAATTTCTACGAAGACGGAAGCGGAATTTTCTACAACGACAGATGCGTACATAAGATATCCGTTCCGCAGAGCGTCCTCGACGAGGCGGAGAGCTACACCGTAATGTACCGCCGCATGATCGAGAGAAGAAGCTACTGCTCCCGCACCGGGGATATGCAGAGCGAGAGCTTTGCGTTCCGCCCGATAAAAAAGACGAGCGGCATAAACTGCGTTTACGTCGCCGATATGCACGGCGATTACGAGGAGACGGAGAACGTCGCGTCCTACTTCGGGGACGATCTCGATCTCTTTATCGTGAACGGCGACTTCGGCGAGTCCGACACGCTCGACGATCTCGTCAAGCTCAACGAGTTCATCGGCAAGGTCACGCACGGCGCGATCCCGACGATCGTCGGACGCGGAAACCACGACACGCGCGGAATGTGCGCCGAGCTTCTCCCGCGCCACATCGCAACGAACGGCGAAAGAACGTACTTCACGTTCTCGGTCGGTCCGATAAGCGGCGTCGTGCTCGACTGCGGCGAGGACAAATACGACGATCATCCCGAATACGGCGGAGTGAATTGGTTCGAGCCTTACCGCGAGCAGGAGCTTGAGGCGCTGCGCGGCTTCGAGCTTGAGGATAAGCCGTACAGGATCGCCGTGTGCCACGTTCCGTTTATGTCGGCGGGCGAGATGTCGGGGCAGTTCGACATCATGCCGGAGCTTTACCGCGCGTGGAATGCGGAGGTCGAGCGCATGGCGCCCGAGTTCATGATCTGCGGACACGTTCATTGGTACGAGTTCTACCCCGCGGGGGACGAGAACGCAAAGTTCGCGCATAATTACCCCGTTATCGTGGCGAGCAGCCGCCGTGACGGGATCGGCGCGACGGCGGTGATCTTCGGCGACGGAGAAACGGAGTTTCGCCACATCGCAAAGGACGGCAAGGTGACGGAGACGTTCACTCTGCCGAGAAAGTAAAAAACGTACAAAAGCAAAGCGGAGAGAAACAGTGATATTTCGAACGGAGCACCCGAAGCCGCAGTTTATGCGCGAAAGCTGGATGAATCTGAACGGAGAATGGCAGTTTGAGACGGACAACGATAATGACGGAAGGGAAAGAGAGCTGTTTGCGGACGGGGTGCGCCTTTTCGGCAGCATAAACGTTCCCTTCTGCCCCGAAAGCCGCCTGTCGGGGGTAGAGTACACCGATTTCCTGAATTCGGTGTGGTACAAAAGGAGCTTTACGCTTGATGCAGAGCATCTCGGCGGAAGGGTGATCCTTCATTTCGGCGCGGCGGATTACCGTACGACTGTTTATGTAAACGGAAGAGAGTGCGGCAGCCACAGGGGCGGATATGTTTCCTTCTCGTTTGATATAACCGATTTCGTTTCGGCGGGCGTGAACACCGTGACGGTGAACGTGACCGACGATACCCGCGACAGGCTTATCCCGAGCGGAAAGCAGAGCGGCAGACGCGAGTCCTTCGGCTGCTATTACACGCGAACCACGGGTATATGGCAGACGGTGTGGCTTGAGTTCGCGCCGCAGAGCCGCATCGTCGGGGTGAAGTATTTCGCTCAGCCGGAAAACGCGCAGCTGACCGTCTGCGCAAAGCTCGAAGGAGAGGGGACTCTGCGCGCGCAGGCGTTCTATGAGGGAAGACTCGTCGGGGATGCGTCGGTACGCGCGCTCGGCGGGAATGCCGTGCTGACTCTCGCGCTTTCGGAAAAGCATCTTTGGGAGATCGGCGAAGGACGGCTGTACGATCTGATCCTGACCTTCGGGGACGATTCGGTGAAAAGCTATTTCGGGCTGCGCTCGGTCGGATTTGACGGTCACAGATTTCTCCTGAACGGAAAGAGCGTCTTTCAGCGCCTTGTGCTCGATCAGGGGTTCTATCCGGACGGGATATACACCGCGCCCTCCGACGGAGAGCTTGCGGCGGATGTCGAACGTGCCGCGGCGATGGGCTTCAACGGAGCGAGACTTCACGAGAAGGTGTTCGAGGAAAGGTTTCTCTATCACTGCGACCGCATGGGATACATGGTCTGGGGAGAGTACCCGAACTGGGGACTCGATCACACATACGCGGACAGCATATATTCCGTGCTGCCGGAGTGGCTCGACGAAGTGGAGCGCGATTTCAACCACCCGTCGATCATAGGGTGGTGCCCGTTTAACGAGACTTGGGATATTGACGGAAGACGCCAGTGCGATGAGATGCTCGCTTCGGTTTCCCGGGCGACGAAGGCGGCGGATCCGACAAGACCGTGCATCGATACGAGCGGCAGCGTCCACGTCATGACCGACGTGTACGATATTCACGATTACGAGCAGGATCCGAATACCCTTGCGGAGCATTACGCATTGCTCGGAGAGGGGCGCGTGGCGGATATTCCCACTGCCTTTTCGGATCTTCAGTCATACGACGGCAAAAAGCCGTTTTTCGTCAGCGAGTACGGCGGCATCGC
>URSW01000067.1 GCA_900550625.1 uncultured Eubacteriales bacterium | reverse complement strand
TTTAGCGGCGGCGGAGTCCCGGTAATGTGCAATTTAAACAAACCGTTAAATAAATATTGACAGTTTTCGATGGATGTGGTATTATATCATACAGACGGGTGACACGGAAAACGGTTTTCGCACTCCGTCGGGGATTGCGCGCGCCCGAACCTGCGCGGTTCGAATTTGCCCCGTAAACGAGGAAACAAGATGAAAAGATATATTCCGGCGCTGCTCGCCGCTTTGATATGCACAGGCGCGGTATCGTGCGCATTCCGCACGGATAATACGGGTGCGGTGTCCGACACCGCCGCGGCGACGGAGGCAGAGCCTTACTCCTCCGGAACCGAAACTGCCGAAGAAGAGAAAAATACCGCCGACACGGTTTCAGCTCTTGCGGTTGGGGACTTTATGCTTCCTCTCGATGAGTTCTCATGGGAGCGGGAATTCCCGGCGGAGATCGTCATGCTCCATTTTACGAGCGCGGTCGTGAAGAATCCCGCCGATCCGTACAATACGGAGGAGATTCGTTCGATCTTTGCCGGAAGCGGTGTCAGCATAAATTACATAATCGAAAGGGACGGAACCGTTCGCTGCTTTATTCCCGAGAATCGCGCAGCGTGGCACGCCGGACGCGGTGAGTGGGGAGACGCGAAGTACACGAATGCGATGAACAAGTATTCGATCGGTATAGAGATCGAGGCGATCGGCTCGCAAAACGACATGCTCCGGTACATGACGGCGGAGGAATACGCTGCGCTCGACCGCACGCTGATCGGGTTTACCGACGCGCAGTATACGGCTCTTTCGGCACTGCTTGACGACATTTGCACGCGAAACTCGATTCCGAAGAACAGGTCGCACGTCATAGGTCACGACGAGTACAATCCCGCGAAAAACGATCCCGGCGAGCTGTTCGACTGGTCGATGATCGGCATCTCCGGCTGACGTTTATTTCGGGGATTGAACAGTTATCGTTTTTCCTGATATTTTCGTATTTTTTCGCTTGAAAGACGGATCTTCAATATATTTTATGGCGCTTTGAAAAAGCTATTGACAATTGCCCCGCAAAGTGATAGAATCCTTTGAGAATTTTTGATAAGAATAAGAATATCATTATAAGCGGGGCATGGGACGTAGAGCTTTCTCCGTGCCTCGACGGAAAGGAAGCTTCCGGCGGAAGCTATGGTGAATACATGAAAATAATCGTTGCGGGCTGCGGAAAGATAGGCACGGCGATCCTCGAAAGCCTTGTCGCAGAGGGGCAAGACGTCGTCGCAATAGACGACAATGCGGACGTCATAACCGAAATAACGAATATATACGATGTCATGGGAGTTTGCGGAAACAGCGCGGACTGCGAGACCCTTGACGAGGCGGGCGTCGAATCCGCACAGCTTTTTGTCGCCGCGGCGGGTTCCGACGAAATGAATATGCTGAGCTGCTTTATCGCAAAGAAGATGGGGGCGGAGAACACGATCGCCCGTATCAGAAATCCGGAGTATAACGACCGAAGTCTCGGATTTATGCGTCAGCAGCTCGAGCTTTCGATGTCGATAAATCCCGAACTGCTCTGCGCGCAGGATATGTTCAACATACTGAAGCTTCCCTCGGCGGTGAAGATCGAGAACTTCTCGCGCCGCAATCTCGAAATGATCGAGATCAAGCTCGGTCCCGATTCCGAGCTTGACGGAATGAAGCTTAACAAGCTGCGCGATAAATACAAGATCAGCTTTCTTGTGTGTGCCGTTCAGCGCGGCGACGAGATGTACATCCCCGACGGAAATTTTGAACTGAAATGCGGAGACAAGGTCGGGCTTACGGCAACGCCCGCGGATATACAGAAGCTTTTGAAAACCATCGGAGTGCTTCGCCGCCAGGCTGAAAACGTCATGATAATGGGAGGAAGCCGCACGGCGTACTATCTTGCGAAGATGCTTTCCAACATAGGAATATCCGTGAAGATCGTCGAGCAGGATCCGAAAAGATGCGTCGAGCTTGCAAACTCTCTCCCGAAGGCGGTGGTCATACAGGGCGACGGCGCGCAGCAGGAGCTTCTTCTTGAGGAGGGGCTCAACACCGTCGATGCCTTCGTTGCGCTCACCGGAATCGACGAGGAAAATATGCTCATGTCGATATTCGCGTCGATGCATAACGTTCCGAAGGTTCTTTCCAAGGTAAACCGTACCGAGCTTGCCGCGCTCGCGGAGAAAATGGGGCTTGACTGCATAATCTCGCCCAAGAACACGACCTCGAACATTCTCGTCCGCTACGCCCGCGCACTTCGTAACTCGATGGGCAGCAACGTGGAGACGCTGTATAAGCTCATGGACGGCAAGGCGGAAGCGCTCGAATTCAATGTCAAGGCGGATTCAAAGCTTTTGGGGATACCGCTAAAGGATCTGAATTTCAAGCCGAATATACTTATCGGCGGAATCATGAGGGGGCGCAAGACTATCATTCCCTCCGGCGACGACGTGATAATGGCGGAGGACCGCGTTATCGTCATCGCGGCGGATCAGCGTCTTCAGGATCTTTCGGATATCATAAGATAAAAGTTTTTCCGTCCTCAGGGACAGCTTCGCCGGTCACGGATCGGCAGGGGGATTTTAATGAATCGCAGAATGGTTTTTTATATGATCGGGCAGATAATCAAGCTCGAAGCGGTGCTTCTTGTGCTTCCGCTCGCGGTCTCGATTATCTACCGTGAGAGGTGCGCGCTGTCGTTTTTAATAACGGCGCTGGCGTCTCTTTTTGTCGGCTTTGCAGTCACGCTTATATCAAAGCCCGGCAATCGGCTTATCTACGCAAAGGAAGGCTTCGTCATTGTTGCGCTCGCGTGGCTTGCGCTTTCCGCGATCGGCGCGGTTCCGTTTGTCCTGAGCGGCGAGGTCCGCTCCTACGCCGATGCGTTTTTCGAAACGGTAAGCGGATTTACAACGACGGGCGCGTCTGTGCTCACGGATATTGAGGGCATGAGTCACGGACTTCTTTTCTGGCGCAGCTTTACGCATTGGGTCGGAGGAATGGGTGTGCTTGTCTTTATCATGGCGATCATTCCGTCGGTGTGCGACAGATCTATACACATACTCCGCGCCGAGATGCCCGGTCCCGTTATGGGCAAGCTTGTTCCCAAGCTGAAGCAGACCGCGAAGATACTTTATCTGATCTACATCGTGATGACCGTGCTTGAAATGATCCTGCTTCTCTGCGGAGGAATGAGCCTCTTTGACAGTGCGCTTCACTCGTTTGCAACGGCGGGTACCGGAGGATTCGGCATAAAGGGAGACAGCATTGCGTCATACAGCCCGTATCTGCAGTGGGTCATTGCGGCGTTCATGTTCCTGTTCGGAATAAACTTCAACATTTATTATCTGCTTTTGGTGAGACGCTTCAGATCGGTGCTCAAGAGCACGGAGACGTGGTGCTATATTGCGATATGCCTGATCTCGGTTTCGATAATCACGGGGAATATTTACAGCATCTACGGCAATCTGCCTGACAGCGTCCGCGCATCGGCTTTTCAGGTCGCTTCCCTTGTGACCACGACGGGCTTCAGCACTGCGGATTTCAATCTCTGGCCCGGACTCTCAAAGGGAATACTCTTAATACTGATGTTTATCGGCGGATGCGCGGGATCGACCGCAGGAGGACTCAAGGTTTCGAGAGTCGTCATGATGATAAAGATGATCCGGCGCGAGTTTATGAAGATGATACATCCCCGATCCGTATCCGCCGTCAGGATAGAGGGCAAGAAGGTAGACGACACGACACTTAACGGTGTAAACGTTTACTTTGCGCTATATATGGTGATATACTTTGCAGTGTTTCTTCTCCTCTGCCTTGAACCGTTTGATTTTGAAACAAACTTTACGGCGGTTGCCGCATGCTATAACAATATCGGTCCCGGATTCGGCGCTGTCGGTCCGACGGGCTCGTTCTCGGGATATTCGGCATTTTCGAAAATCGTGCTTTCCGCAACGATGCTTCTCGGCAGACTTGAGATATATCCGCTGCTCTTTGCGCTGATTCCGTCCACATGGACGAAAAAGGGATGAAAAAGTAAACAACGAAGCCTTCGCACCCGGTATGTGCCCCGGAATCCTCATGATTCCGGAGACGCACGAGATCGTGCGGAGGCTTGTATTTCGGGCACGTAAGATATTCTGCAATTGTATAAAACGTATTGGGTGCGAAGAGTGTTTTGCGTTTGCCGAATATGACATTCCGGAGGAATTTACGCAGTGATATGCTGCCCTGCGGCGGACTTTGACGGCGCGCCGTACCGCGTCCGGGAATAAAGAACCGTTTATTCACATTTTATCCTTGCGCAGTTTAAAGATGAATGATAAGATGATATCTGAGAATACGGCAAATAACGTTTCGGCGGAGTTGTCCGCGCGGCGTTCGGGCGGAGATAATATGAGACACGTTGCAAAACACAAAAGGATAAATGCGGCGGCGGTCGTTCTGACCGTTATTATCGTCGTGCTTGTCTGCGCGCTTGCGGTATCGCTTGTGATCATAGACAAGCTTCACAAAAACAATCTTTTCTCGAAGAATATCCTTCTTTCGAACAATTACTTCCTTTCGGATTATCCTGATTACGGCGAAGGCACCGCCGCCGGCGGGGACGTCGATGAAGCCATGAAAAAGTTTCACGAGACGCTCATGAAAGCGTCGAATAATGTCGCTTCGTATCTTTACGAGGGCGGGGCATTTCCCGAGGAGCTTCGCCGTGTGTCAAAGGAATGGTACGGATGCGACGGAGACCCCGTAGACGAAAAGTACGGATACTATGACGGGGCGCAGTATGACGATAAATCACAGGGTGAAGGAGACTACGCGCAGGATGAAGCCGCCTATTGGGGCGGCGGCGGGGATAATCCTCTTTCGAACGAACGTCGGTCCTTTTTCGGCGGTATATACGATCAGTTCTGCATGAATCTTGAGTACTACATTACTTCTGCAAGCGCGATATACGGAGAATACGGCGCGACGGAAAAGGCGGACGGCAAGATATGCGAACACATTTTTGAGGACTGCTTCATCGAAGTAAAGGTGAATTCCGAAGAAAAGAAAATGATCGAGGTGCCGTATTTCTCGCAGGAGGGAATACTGCCGAACGGCTGTGAGGCGACGTCTGCCGCAATGCTTCTGAATTTTTACGGAGTAAAAGTATCTCCGGAGGAATTTGTCGATAATTATCTTGACTGCGAAAGCGTTGCGATCAGGTGGGGCTGCCGTTACGGGCCGAATCCGAAAAACGCCTATGCCGGAGACCCGCGCTCGAAGGACAAGGGCTGGGGATGCTTTTCACCCGTTATCGTGCGCGCACTGAATAAGGCGCTGCCGAAGGGATATTACGCGAAAAACGTCACCGGTATGTCGTTCAACGATCTGAAAAAACGGTATATCGACCGCGGCATTCCCGTGTGCATATGGGGCACGGTGCATATGGAGGAGATCGACCGACTTCTCCAATGGCAGTCGGAGGACGGGAAGGAGACATTCCTGTATCCGGCTAACGAGCACTGCATGGTGTTCGTCGGATACGATAGGGAGAAGTACTATTTTGCCGATCCCTACGGCTCGGCGGGAGTTGCCGGGTATCCGATAAATGACTGCGTTCTCGCGTACAACTCGCTCGGATCGCAGGCTGTGGTGATCATGCAGAAGAAAAAATAAGCGTGCGAAATGCCCGTCGGGGAGCCCATGACCGATGTGAAGAAGCGTCGGTCTGGAGACCTTGCGGGAATCGCGGACGCACATTAAAAAACGGGGACGTTGGCGTCCCCGTTTTTGATATTCGGTTTGATTTCGTTGATATTCGTATTGATTTTGCGGCGGAATGAGAAATCCCTCATACGGTCGCCGAAACTGTCAGCGCTGAAGCTCGGCGTTTTTTTCGGCGGTGTCGTTTACGCGGACCGCGACTTCGTTCGCCATTATTCCGTCGGATTTCGTAACCTTCAGAGTGAGGTTTTCGTAACAGAACACGTCGCCCTCGTCGGGGATCCTGCCGCACTTTTCGGTGAGCCATCCGTTGACGGTCGAAGCGTTGGTTTCCGGTTTGTGCGCAAGCGAGAAGAATTCGCAGAAATCCGAGATCGATGCGGAGCAGAGAACTCTGTAAAGCCCCGGAGCGATCATTGAAAACTCGTCGATCTCGCGGTCGCGCTCATCCCATATTTCGCCGACGATCTCCTCGATTATGTCCTCCATCGTCACGATCCCGGCTGTGCTGCCGTATTCGTCCGCGACGATGACCATGTGGTTGTGATCCTTCTGCATATCGCGGAACAGAACGTCGAGGTGAACCGATTCGGGCACGAACACGGGCTGGCGGAGAATGTCCCTCAGCTCAAATCCCGCCGTGTCCTTCTTCAGAAAGTAATCGCGCGCGTGAAGTATGCCGACGATCTCTTTTCCGTCATCTCCGGTCACGGGAATGCGGGAAAATCCTTCGGTTTCGATCGTTTTCACGATCTGCGCGCTGTCCGCATCGACGGAGACCGAAACAATATTCTTGCGCGGGGTCATAACGTCCTCCGCGCTGAGACGGTCGAGCTTGAACACGTTCTTTATGTATTCTATATCGTCCTGCTTCAGGGTGCCTTCGTCGGCGCCTGCGTCAAGCATGAGCACTATATCCTCCTCGGAGACGGGCTCATCCTTCGCGTGGGGATCGATCCCGATCAGACGGAGCACTCCGTTTGTCGATACGGTCAGAAGCCATATCACCGGCTTCAGCGCGACCGCAAGCCCCGAGATCACGCCGCACACGAGCTCCGCAAGCTTTTCCTTGTGGCGCATCGCAACACGCTTCGGAACGAGCTCGCCGAGCACAAGCGTGAAGAATGAAAGGATCAGCGTAATCACGATGACGGAAAGCGTGTTCACCGCTCCCGCGCCCTCGGGAGAAATGCCGAAGGTGTTTATGATCGAATGCGAAAGCCGCTCGGCAAAGTTATCCGCCGCGAATGCGGAACCGAGAAATCCGGCGATCGTTATTCCGATCTGTATCGTCGAGAGAAAGCGCGTCGGCTCCTCGATCATTTTGAGCATGCGTCCGGCTTTTTTGTCGCCGTCCTCCGCCCGTGCCTTTATCTTTTTTTCGTTCAGTGATATCACTGCGATCTCTGTCGCGGCGAAAAATGCGTTCAGCAGAATCAGAAAAAGCTGAAGCGCAAGCTGTTTTATTATGTCGGACATTTCCGATCTCCTCTTTATGATTTTGTTTTTGTCTGCGAATACTGCGCCGTATCAGTTTATATCCGCGGAAAAGATTCTGAATTTTCCGATCTCGGACGGATTTCGGCGCACGGCAGCGCAAGGCAGAGCGGGAGCTCGGACAATGCTGCAGCTTCGGGGAAGCGGATCCGTAAAACCATCTCCTTTCTGTTTATTATATATTTGTCAGGTGTTTTTGATGATGATCTGATCTATCACGTCGGCGGCGTGCTCGCAGAAATCACAGCAGTCCTCGAGACAGTCGAGAATCGCCTTACCGCCGATCAGCCTTTTGGTGTCGGCGTCGGAGCCGAAGAGTGTGTGTATTGCTTCGGTGTAAAGCGCGTCCGCCTCGCCTTCGATCGAGTTGACCTCGACGAGCAGTGAGCGAAGCTTTGCGGGCTTTTTGAAATTCCGCAGCTCATGCACCGCGTCGGCGAGAGCCTTCACGCAGCGCAGCACCGTTCCGGCAAGCCTATCCGCACCTTCCGGCAGGACATCGACGTGAAACATATAGCTTTCGAGAACGACCTCGTCGAGCGAGTCGGTCACGTCGTCGATTATCTGCACAAGCCGGAGAATGTCCTCCTGATCTATCGGGGTTATGAATTCTGTCGAAAGCCGCGTGAGGATATCGTGGTGTACGCCGTCGGCCTCATGCTCGATCGCGTGGATGTTTTCGCGGTGAAGGGAGGATTCGGCGGCGGAATAGTCGCGGAAGATGCATTCGAGCAGCACGGCGGCTCGAACGCAGTATGAAACCTGAGTTTCTGCGAGCGAAAAGTAATCGTTTCTGTTTTTTGCCATTGTAAAGCTCCTTTTCAGGCGAATATAAGAAGAAACAGCTTTGCCGTGAGGTATCCGAGGAGGCCGCAGCCGGGGAAGGTGAATACCCACGTCAGTATAAGTTCCTTTACGATGCTCCAATTTACGTTGCCGAGGCGGCGCGGCGC
>URSW01000066.1 GCA_900550625.1 uncultured Eubacteriales bacterium | reverse complement strand
TGATTTTGCCCAATGGGTAACATAGTAGGAATCATCCGCCGGTGTCATCTCGGACATCGGCTTCTTATAATCGGGAAAAGCCTCCTCCAAAGCTTCGCAGAGAGCCTTGGCTGCTGCCTGCGGCTGCTTCACCGGAACCTGCGAATCTTCGCTGAAATAGATGCGAACGCCGTTTACATCCTCTGTTCCGGCATATGTATTACAGTGGACCGACAGAAAATAATCCGCTCCGACGGAATTGAAATAAGCAATACGCTCCTTTTTGTTGAATATGTCGTTTCCGTCATCCTTGTCGGTTCTGGGAAAACTTTCTCCGTCATGTGTGAGAAATACGTCGTACCCGCGCCTTGAAAGTTCCCTTTCGAGTATTTTTGAAAAATCTATATTGATATCCTTCTCGGTAAGGTCGCCTATATACTCCGAAGAGGAACCGGGATCGGAAAAGCCGTGACCGGGGTCAATGCAGACCCGCTTGCCTTTTCCCGATTCCGAAGGTTGGGGTTCGGCACTTTGGGTTGTTACCCTTCCCGCCCCTGCCGCATCGGAAGTTGAGACCGGATTCTCTCCGTCATTTTCACTGCGGCAGGCAATCGTAAGAGGCATCACCGCAAGAATGGCAAGAGCCGTAATGAAGCATTTGATCTTAATATTCATTTTTAACCTTTCTCCGGATCAAGTAACGCTGTTATGCCGCGCCGGAAACGGCAAGAACCGAAAAAATCTTCCCGGACTGTCTCAATGAATGTCACATGCTGCAAAGCGAAAGAAACCGTTCATACCCTTCGTCCCACATTTCTTTTACGGAAGGATCCGGGGCAAACTCTTCTATCGCCGATGAGCGTTTTACCGCTTCGCGTATATCACTTTCGGAAGAAAGCTCACCCGCGGCATACGCCTGAACTGCAATATTACCGAGCGCCGTCGCTTCATCGGGACCCGCAACAACGTATTTACCCGTTGCCGATGCGGTAAGAGCCGAAAGAAGCCGTTCCTTCGTTCCGCCGCCGATAATATTTATTATATTATACCTCTTTCCTGTCAGTTTTTCAATATTATCCGCGGTTTTTCTGTAACAAAGTGCAAGACTGTCGAATATGCACCGCACTGTCTCTCCCACACTTTCGGGAACAGCCTGTCCGGTTTTCTTGCAGTATTCGGCAATACGCTGAGGCATATTGCCCTCGGGAGTAAATATAGGGTCGAAGGGATTGATTAACGAGCGGAGCGGCTGCGCCTCGCCGGCAGCAGCGGAAAGCTCGTCAAAAGTATAGCTCTTTCCTTCGCGCTTCCATTGACGGCGGCTTTCCTGCTCGATCCAAAGCCCCATTATGTTCTTGATAAGCGTTATCCTGCCGAAAGCGCCTCCTTCGTTTGAAAATCCGTGTTCCATTGCTTCGGCAGAAAGCACAGGCTCGTCCGCCATAACGCCCATTATAGACCACGTTCCGCTGCTCAGGAATATCGCATCCTCGCTTGATGAAGGTGCAGCCAAAAATGCAGATGCAGTATCATGTGACGGAACCGTGACAAGCGACGCTTTCGATCCGGTATACTCTTTTATTTCCGGAATCAAGGGGACCGAAAAATCTCCCGGCATAACTATGTCCGGAAACATATCGGCTCTTATTCCGATCTTTGAAAGAATATCGGAATCCGCTTTTCTGCGGCAGGCATCAAGAAATCCTCCCGTAGACGCTATCGTGTATTCGCTCACCCTTTCTCCGGTAAGGAAATACCCGAACAGATCCGGAGTCCATAGCGCACATGATGCATTATCCGGCACAAAGGGGCGGTACTTCATATCCGCCGCAAGCTGATACAGAGTATTTATACTCTGCGACTGTATTCCGGACAAAGCATATAACTCGGAATACGGCATTTTTGAGAAAAACTCCCGTTCCATCCCTTCTGTGCGTCTGTCTCTGTAATGATACTGAGGAGAAAACAGTGCGCCGTTCACGTCGAGATAAGCGTAATCCACTCCCCATGTGTCGATTCCGACAGTTAAAGCATCACCGTCCGCAACCGCTGAAAGAAGCGAATTCTTTATTTCGTGAAAAAGTCTGAGCGTATCCCAATAGAAAGATCCGAACACCGAAACCGGGTCATTTGAAAAGCGATACACCTCTTTGAGTGTAAAGCGCTCTCCGTCAAACATTCCGCATATTCCACGTCCACTTGACGCGCCGAGATCTACCGCAAGAAATTTTTCAGGCATGATTCTTCTCCCGTAAATTCATTTTGTCATTTGAGTTCCAGCACGGTAACACCGTAGTCTCCCTCGCCGTATTCTCCGGCGCGAAAAGATGCAATTCGGGGATCGCTCTTGAAATATCCCCAAAGGGCTTTGCGGAGCGCTCCCGTTCCCTTTCCGTGAAGCACCGTCACGGTTTTGACGGAGGCAAGATTTGCGCTGTCTATATAGTTGTCCACCATAAACCACGCATCATCTCCCGTCTGTCCGCGAACGTCGATCTGCGGTTTAAAATCTCTGCAGACAACCGCTCTGACCGAGGATTTCGTATCCTTCTTCTTTTCTTTGCTCTTGCTCTCGTCAAGTCTCAGCTTTTTTTCGCTTATACGCGATTTCAAACTGCCCATCTGCACCATACAGTAGCCGTTTTTATCGGCGGGAGTGATAACGGTTCCCTCCGTGCCGAATTCACGGTGAATGACACGGTCTCCGTTTTTCAGAGGACGAGGAAGAACGTAGTCTCCGTCGTCCTTGTATTCCACGGGGTTTATCTCATCGTCAAGCTTGCGCAGCTTGCTTCTGACATCCTGCTTTGTCTTCTGGTATTTATCCGAAAAACCCGCCGAATCCTTTTCTTTTCTGACCGCGTCAAGCTCGGCAAAGATATAGTCAACGCTCGCCCTTGCACCCTCAAGCATCGTGCGCGCCTTTTTCATCATATCCTGCGCCTCACGCTCGCTTTTTTTCAGCTTTTCGTCAAGCATCTTTTCGGTATTGCTTTTTTCGATCTCTAGTTCTGCACGGAGTTTTCTTGCATTTTCTCGTTCGATATCAAGCTCAAAGCGCGATTTGTCAAGTTTTTCGATAACTCTTTCAAACTCCCTTGTTTCCGGATCGACATGCGCTTTGGCACGTTCTATGATTTTTGAAGAAAGTCCGAGATGTTCTGAAATTGCAAACGCCATTGACTTTCCGGGAGTGCCTATTACAAGTTTGTAGGTTGGCTTCAATGTGTTTATATCAAATTCGCACGAAGCGTTCATAACTCCGGGGGTTTCTATTGCAAAAGCCTTTAATTCGGCATAGTGCGTAGTTGCAGCACAAAGGGCACCGGAGGCAAGGATATGCTCAAGCACCGCAGTTGCGAGAGCAGCGCCTTCCACGGGATCGGTTCCCGCCCCTAGCTCGTCGAGGAGGACAAGCGATTTCGGTGTCATTTCCGAAAGTATCGAAACTATGCTCGTCATATGCGCGGAGAATGTCGAGAGCGACTGTTCTATGCTCTGCTCGTCTCCGATATCGGGGAAAATTTTATCAAATACGCATATCTGCGATCCGCTTTTGCATGGGATATGAAGTCCCGACTGCGCCATCATGGAAAGAAGTCCGAGCGTTTTCAGCGACACGGTCTTACCGCCTGTATTCGGGCCCGTGATAACGAGCATCGAATATTCGCCGCCGAGGTGAACCGTAACGGGCACAACATCCTTTGCGGGAATAAGCGGGTGACGCGCGTTTATCAGCGACGCCTCGCGCTCTTCAGTTATCACGGGTTCCCGTGCATCCATGTTGAACGAAAGCTGTGCGCAGCCGAAAATAAACGCAAGAAATGTTATGTTGTCGTAATTCAGCCGAAGTTCACCCGAAAAAGCGGAGAGCGACGCGGACAAATCGTAAAGGATTCGCTCAATTTCGTGCGTCTCGGATGCCTCAAGCTCTCTGAGCTTGTTATTCGCGTCAATGACTGCGATCGGCTCTATAAACAGCGTCGCGCCGGAAGCCGAAGTGTCGTGGACAAGACCTCTAACCTCGCTGCGGTACTCAGCCTTTACCGGAACAACGTAACGACCGTTTCGCTGAGTAACAATATTCTCCTGAAGATACTTTGAATACGCTCCGGAAACATACTTCTGGAGCATTTCCTTTATCGAGGAATTGGTCTGCTTTATTTTTCTCCGGATATCGGCAAGTGCGGGGCTTGCGTCATCAGCAACCATGTCCTCGCTCACTATGGAGCGGAAAATGCGGTCCTCTAAACGTTTTTCCGGCATGAGGCGTTCGAATATCTCTCTTATCGAGTACTCCGCCTGATCGTGCCCTTCCCGGATGTAATTTCCGAGTGAGCGCGTTGTTCTGAGTACGTTCGCCGCATCGAGAAGCTCACGAAGTGTCAGAACCGCGTTCTTGTCCGCGCGGTCGAGAATCGGGCGAATATCCTTTATCTGACCGAACGGCGGCATGCCTTTGGTCGTCATCATTTCTTTCGCTTCGCTTGTCCGCTTAAGGCTTCTGCGCACTTCATCCTCATATATAAAAGGCTCAAGGGAAATCGCAAGCTCCTTCGATCCATCGGTCGGACAAACTTCGGCAAGTATATTTTTTATTTTATCAAATTCAAGTGCAGTTTGTGTCCTGTTCAAATCAACCACCCTGTTCCGTAATTTTTTTATAAAAGTCAAGAGATGAATAGCTGTGCTCTATCTGATTCACAAGATATTTTTCGCACACATACGAAAGCTCTTCGAGAGATTCGGGATTCAAAGAAAATGCGAGCATCTTTCTTTGATCGGAATATACTATGTACCTCATCGCCTCAAGCACATCCGGTAAAATTTTCAGATAGATATCGGCAGTTTCATCTTCGTCGGAATTTCTTTTTTCCCTCTCGTAATCCCCACGGCAATCCGGACAAACGATCCGCCCGTTCATGACATCGAGATACATTGTGCTGCCCTCGTATTTACCGCAGCGGCAGCATGCAACGAGATCCGGACAAAGTCCGGAAAGAGCGAGGGCTTTAAGCTCAAAAGCCGCTTTCACCGCAGCCTTGGAATATTTGCCTTCGGAAAGAGCATATAAAGCATTCAGCGTAAGCCGAAGGAGCGGAACATCCGAGCTTCCTTCAATCGAAAGATCGCAGCAAATATCGCACACATACGCCGCCAGCGCAAGGGCATCAAGATCCGTGCGTATACCGTAAAATGCCTCTTTGAGTTCACTGTCCGCAATGTAGTAATACTTTCTTTTTTTCAGAACGTAAGTATTATAGGTGTACGGCTGTGTCGTAGGCATATGCTTGCTCTTAAGGCTTTTTACGCCCTTTCCGGTAACATATATTTTTCCAAGCTCATTTGTAACAACGGTAAGCAATTTGTCATAGTCCCCGATATCGGTTTCCCTGACAACAAGCCCGTTAACGATGATCTCCTCCACTCCGCACCGTCCTTTCAGTTCGTGCCGTCAGATTTCCTTCGGATTGAAGCCGAAATTGTTAAGGCTGACATCGCTGTCGCGCCAATTTTCCTTGACCTTCACCCAAAGGTCGAGAAATACTTTGACACCGAAGAAGGCTTCCATATCCTCGCGCGCGTAAGTACCGATCTTTTTCAGTGTCTGGCCGCCGCGCCCGACGATTATTCCCTTATGTGAATTCTTTTCGCAGTATATCTCCGCGCGTATTCTGAGAAGTTCCGGAGTCTCCTCAAACTGCTCGATCATAACCGCAGTCCCGTGAGGGATTTCCTCGGAAAGAACCCTAAGAAGTTTTTCGCGTATGATCTCGGCAGCGATCTTGCGTTCGGGCTGATCGGTAATAACATCTTCGTCAAACATAAACGGTCCCTCGTGAAGGAACTGTCTCGCTTCTTCAATAACAACAGATACATTTTTAGAGTTCACTGCGCTTGCCGGAACGACGGCATCAAATGAATGAACCGCCGCATATGCGGCAATTGACTCTGCCAGCGCCTCGCGGTTGCAAAGATCGATCTTATTGAGCACAAGCATGGACGGCAGAGAGTTTTTCTTTATCTGATTTATAACCGAAAGCTCGATATCTCCGGGAGAACGTCCCGCCTCCGCTATAAGCATAACCGCATCGGCAGACGCCACAGTCTGACGTGCGGATTTATTCATATATCCGCCGAGTCTTGTGCGCGCCTTATGCACTCCGGGAGTATCGAGGAAAACAAACTGTTCTTCCCCTTCCGTAAGTATTCCGGTTATTCTGTTTCTTGTAGTCTGTGGCTTTGAAGAGACAATTGCAATCTTCTCGCCGAGAATCGCATTCATAAGAGTGGATTTACCCACATTCGGTCTGCCGCTTATTGCGATAAATGCTGTCTTAGTCATATGTTAAAACCTTTCCTTTTGCCGGAACTCAACGCAGTATCCCGAGCTTGTCCATTATCTTATCTTGAAGTGAGAACATTTCATTTTCCGCTTCCTCGGATACTTCATGATCGTACCCGAGTAAATGAAGAACGGAGTGAACTGTGAGAAAAGATATCTCACGCTGAAAGCTGTGTCCGTATTCCACAGCCTGCTCTTTTGCGCGCTCCGCCGATATAACAATATCTCCGAGAACGACCGGAGCAGGTCCTTCCTCCGGCATATCGTCATCGGTAAAAGAGTACATCGGAAAAGAAAGCACGTCGGTAGGGCGGTCAACTCCACGGTACTCGCGGTTCAGCTCATGAATATGAATGTTATCCGTCACAGTCACGGAAATGTCGCAATCGCGGATAAAACCCATGAATTCAAGAGAGCATTCTGCAGAAGCGAAAATGAGTCCGAACAGTTCCCGCAGGTCGTTTTCCTTACAGTGCTCGGCGCAAAAATCAATCGTAAGCATTTATTTCACCGTTCTTCCCGAAGGACGGTATGTCTTCGTTTCTCCCGTCCGTTTTATTTTCTTTTCTCGGTCGTATCTGTCATACGCCATAACAATCTTTTGTACGAGGCGGTGGCGAACCACATCGTGCTCGTCAAACTCATGTATCTCGATCCCGTCGACGTTTTTAAGTACCTTCACCGCTTGTGCAAGTCCGCTCTGACCACGCTCGGGAAGGTCTGTCTGCGTAAGGTCTCCCGTCACTACAATCTTTGACCCCGCGCCGAGTCTGGTAAGAAACATTTTCATCTGCTCCGGGGTCGTGTTCTGCGCTTCGTCAAGGATTATAAACGATTCGTCAAGTGTACGTCCGCGCATATAGGCAAGAGGCGCGATCTCGATAGTAAGCTTTTCGATCATCCTTGCGCAGTTCTCCGGTCCGAGCATCTCATAGAGCGCATCGTACAGCGGGCGCAGATAAGGGTCTATTTTACTCTGAAGATCTCCGGGCAGGAAGCCGAGACGTTCTCCCGCTTCGACCGCGGGACGTGTGAGAATAATCCGCGAAACCTCATGGGCGCGCAGTGCTTTCACCGCCATTGCAACTGCAAGATATGTTTTTCCGGTTCCAGCCGGACCGATTCCGAAAACTATAGTGGAATTTTTTATTTTATCGGTGTACTTCTTTTGCCCGACCGTTTTCGGCTTTATCGGTTTGCCTTTGAGCGTAACCGCAACCGTGTCTCCGTCGAGCTGCTCAAGCTCCTCGCTTTTTCCGTTTCCGATCATGGATATCGCATAATCTACGCTCTGTTCCGGAATATCCGTTCTGCGAGCAATTCCGTAAAGATACGATATAACCGCGTATGCCTTTTCGACCGATTCGCTTTCGCCTTCAATAAGAATCCCGTCGGAGGACATACCGCCGGCATCTGCCGAGCGGTTGAATATTCTTACTCCGAACGCTTCTTCGATCTTCGCGGCATTGCTGTCAAACGTGCCGAATATCCTGCCTGTGATTTCGGAGTTTTCAACTGAGAAAATTTTACGGATCATTAGCCGAACCTTTCATCTCACCGTCGTTCACTGTAAATTCCGAACATACGGCAATATTTTTTATTATATAGATTTTTCCCGTCATCCGGTACACACCGTCTTCAAGTTTTTCTTCCGTTTCCGAAGAAACTATCTCCCCTTCTTCGAGAAGCTCACGCACACTGTCCGAAAAAGCGATCTTCGCTTTTTCCGCAGCCTCGCTTTCGGTCAAAATCTTCGGACGGTATTCGTATTCGGCGTCCGTCTGCACGTTCAGCCATATCGGGACCTTAACACTTCCGAAAAAAGTAAGCTGGCTGTTCTTTTCTATTTTATCATATTTGGTATAGTTAATGCTACTGTTTGAGAAAAGATTTTTCTTTTTTCCGAAAATTTTTACACCTATCGACTTCTTTTTATTTCCGGTATATACTTTTTCT